>JBNJEA010000158.1:0-6519 GCA_051745395.1 Thermodesulfobacteriota bacterium
AACGCAGATATTGGACTTTTTACGAAGCCATCAATGTGGATGCATTAAATCCCAAGTGCCGCCCTATCTGCACGGCACAAAATGCACGATGTTCTTTGACTGTGTCAGCGTCTTTTCAAGCTGCTCCAGGACCCGGTCCACCTCCGCCGCCGTGTTGTGCCGGCCCAGGGAAAATCGCAGGGCGCAATGGGCGTCCGTCTCTGAAAGGCCCATGGCCAAAAGCGCATGGGAGGGCCCGGAATCCCCGGAGTGACATGCGGACCCGGATGAAAAACATACGCCGTGCCTTGCCATTTCCAGCACCACGGATTCTCCCCGGTATTTGGGCAGGGTGACGTTTAGCGTATTGGGCAGCCGGTGCTGGGGATGGCCGTTTATGCGAGATTCCCCGACTATATCGCGGATGCCGGCCTCCAGCCTGTCGCGCAGGCCCCGGATGCGACCCGCGTCAGAAACAAGCGCCGGGACCTGTTGGGCAGCCGTGCCGAAGCCCGCGATACCCGGCAGGTTTTCGGTTCCCGAGCGCAGGCCGAATTCCTGGCCGCCGCCGTGGATCAGCGCCTCCATATCCATGCCTTTTGAGATATACAGCGCGCCCGCTCCTTTCGGGCCGTATACCTTGTGTGCGGAAACGCTGAGCAGATCAATGCCGTCCAGGGAAACGGGGATTTTGCCAAATGCCTGGACGGCATCCGTGTGAAACAGGGCGCCGCGATCATGCGCGATTTCAGCCAGTTCGGAAACCGGCTGTATGGTGCCGGTTTCATTGTTTGCGGTCATGACAGATACCAGGGCGGTGCGACCGGTTACGGCCTCTGCCAGCTCCGCCGGCCGTACCCGACCGGTTTCGTCGACGCCCAGGTATGTCACTTCGTATCCCCGGCCTTCGAGCCATTGGAAGGTGTTTGCCACCGCAGGGTGCTCGATTGCGGAGGTAACGAAATGATTCTTTCCCTCTGCACAGCAGGCGGCAGCCCCCTTGATTGCCAGGTTGGCCGCCTCTGTGCCGCTTCCTGTAAATACCACCCGGCGTGCGGTACATCCCAGTGCGCCCGCTGTTTGTCTGCGGGCTTTTTCCAGGATTTTTCCGGCCGCGATCCCCTGGCCGTGAATACTCGAAGGATTGCCGTACGTGTCAAAGGCTTCGGCCATGGCCTGCTTTACGGCCGGGTCCATGGGGGTGGTGGCGTTGTAGTCCAGATAGACGGAATCGGCAAAAGGCTCGTTTTCCGGCCGGGCGGTGCGGATTTCATTTTCCGTCAGCTCCTCGCTTCCGATCTTTATGCGGTCCTGCGAGCCGGCCTTTTCCACTTCGCAAAGCAGGCACTTGTAAACCGGAAACCCGGAAATCGGATCGTACTGGTCCAGATCCGTCAGGTCATTTACGTTGGTCTGCTGCCAGGCCTTCGGTCCGACCGGGCTGCCGCAGGCATGATTGGCGTCAATGCTTCCCGGTGCGATATCGTCTGTGACCCGGGCCCGCATGCAGACAGAGCCGCGGGGCGTTGCAATACGGAGCTGTTCCCCGTTTTCAATCCCCCGGGCCGATGCGTCATGGGTGTTGATGGTAACGGCGGGTTCGGGCCTGTGACGGTTTAACGCCGGGATGCCGTGATGCTGTGTATGAAAGCTGGTCCGAAGCCGCGCCCCGGAGTTGAAGATCAACGGGTACTGCTTACAAAGATCCGGCCGGCTTGCGGGGCCTTCCGCGGGCGGGGTGAAAACCGGCAGCGCTTCATAGCCGTATTCCGCCAGCACGCCCGAGGCGATCTCAAATTTCCCGGACGGGGTGTCAAACCCGGGCTTTCCGTCTTTGCGCAAAAGTCCCTTTTCCCATTTCTTGTACTGCATCATCTGCGTGTCAATGGACACCGATCCCCCGGCCGCCTTGATTCCATCATAGGTAAAGCCCGAGTTTTTCAGCACGTGGTCAAACATCTCGCGCTCGGTTCGGGGATAAAGATGGCCGTAGCCCAGCCGGTCTGCGAGATCGGAAAGGATGAAAAAATCGCTTCTGGCCTCGCCCACCGGCTCGATCATCTTCTCCCGGATGCGGAAAAGCGATCCGTATACCATGTAGGACTCGATTTCATAATGGGTGGTGGCGGGCAGAACGATATCTGCATAGGCCGCATCCGCGGTCAACTGCCGGTCAATGCAGACCAGAAAATCAAGGCAGTTCAGGGTTTTTTTCCACAGCTCCGGCTGCGGCCAGGAAGTAATGATCGATCCGCCCTGGATGATCAGCCCGCGGATCTTGTAGGGTTTTTCCTCGAGCACCGAGCGGGGCAGGTCAATGGCGTGGGCCTCGTCGCGGTACTTGACATACACGGGAAACCGGTCCTTGCCGATGCGGATGCCGGTATCCGGATTTTTGATCAGCCCGTCGCGGTTTATGGGAAAGTTGTTGCCCGGCATCATGAAACATCTTCCGCCCGGCACGTCAAGCTGGCCCGCTATCGCCCAGAGAACAAGCGTGGCCCGGATTCCCTGGACGCCGGTGCTGGAATATTCCATGCCGGTATACATGAGCTGGGATGCGCCCCGGGCCCGGGCCAGGCGGCGCGCCAGAGACACCACTGTTTCCGCGGGCACCCCCGTGATCTCTTCGACCACTTTCGGTCTGTAATGCTGGACATAGGAGGCGAATGCATCAAAGCCTTCGGTCCAGTCGCGCACGAACGGCTCGTCATAGAGTTCTTCTTCGATCATGACATTGCACATGCCCAGGGCCAGGGCGCCGTCGGTTCCGGGGCGGACGGGAATCCATTGTGCATCCGTGAGCTTGACCGTCTCGGTGCGCCTTGGATCGATCACCACCACCTTTGCCCCGCCCTTGTTTGCCTCTATGATTTTGCGCATGTCAACCGGCGGCAGATCCGTTGCCGGGTTGGTGCCCCAGACCACGATCAGCTCGGAGTTTTCAATATCGTTGAACATGTCGTTTAAGATCTTGCCGAATGTCACATGGGGCGAGATCATGCCGTAGGCCACATAGCAAAGAGCCCCCACGCCCATGGTATTGGGCGAGCCGAAGGGAAACAGCACGCTGCTGGCCGAAGACACGAAAACATCCTTTGGCTGATACACGTCACAATAGGCCAGCTCAAAGGTTCCCACACCGGTATATATTGCCGTTGCCTCCGCGCCAAAATCCGCCTTGATGGACTTGAAACGCGCTGCAATCGTATCAAGGGCCTCGTCCCAACTAATCCGCTCGAATTCGTAGGTCCCCCTCGGTCCTTTGCGTTTCATGGGGTAGCGCAGACGGTGCTCGGAATAGACAATATCCGGGCTGTGCTCTCCGAGCTTGCACAGGATGCCCATCTCGGAATCGTCATCCGGCCGGACCCCGACCATACGCCCCTTTTGATCGTATCGGGCCACAATCCAGCACCCGGCACTGCATATGCCGCAGATGCCGCGTTTTTCATTATCAGCCAAATCACTTGCCATAACCCCTCCGTTCCGCCTGTTCGCAATTTGCCGTCAAACCAGGGAATGCCTCCGGCACCGGGCATATACACTAAAATCATAATCGCGATGGGATCGAATGCCACTTGCTGTTTGGATTTTTCGCTCAATTTTATCCCGAAAATCCCCCGCATATTGTCCAAAACCGACGAAAAACTGGTCTGAAAACGTGAAAAAGCCCTCTGGTCCAATGAACCAGAGGGCTTTTTATGAAAATTCTTGCGTAAATCTTATTGGGGCGCACCACAGTCAACGCATTCCACATTCACCCAGGGCATGGCGCCGTGTCCATTCGGTCCGCCTTGATTGCCCACCATCGCTTCTATCCATTCCCGAAAGTAGATTCCTGCGGAAACGTTAGTGTAAAATAAGGGGCTCATCATAATCGTATGGCTTGCTCCGGATCCTATATAGTAACGATAATTTGGTTCTCCACCAGCAAATCAGCAATTGAAAAGCGCCGGTGTTTATGATAGAATATGCCGACTATATATTGTATAGGCACTCAATCAAAAGGGTATATATGGGTGAATCACCGCCGCACTTTCTGTATGGCAGCCGGTTTGCACATCTGTTATCCGGTATGATTCCGTCGGATAGCCGATCGAATACCGGGGTTTCCGGGGCTGATTTTGTCCCGAAATTGGCCCGGTTGTTTCATTTCTCGGGCGCCGTCAACCTGGCCAGGGCGCTTGACAATCCCGTGAAAAGCGGGTTTAGCCCCGGCGGCACGTCGGCGGAAACGCTGCGGGAAACGGTGTTGTCCCGGCAAAACGAACTGGTCCGTTTCATTGCCAAAAGCTTTGTCACCGCCTCGGCCGGCCGGGAAGACCGGCTGCCCGGCCCGGAGAGCCTGCATCAACACTTGACTGTAAACGGCGTCTTTACCCCGGGTTCCAAAAAACAATCCAACCCTTACCCAACCGTCTATGAACCGTATCGCAAGTTCTATATCAGCCGGCAGCGTTCTCTGGAGACGAGGGTACAACGCCTGCGCGCCGATATACGCGACGGCATCGCCGAACTCACACCGGTTCCGCCTCCCTTTCGCAGCGGGCCGAGGACCAGCACGCCGCCGTCACCGACCTGGTGACCTCGTCCAAAACCCTGATGGAAGAGACCGTGCAGCGGTTTACCCAGCAGATGGCCGACAAGGCCGGCCGGTTTATCGAAGTGGCCGAACAGTTTGCCGGCAGTGCCGCGGAAATGGCAAGCCTCGGCGATGCCTTCGGCACGGCCGTCACCCTGTTTGCCGAATCCAATTCCCAGATGGGCGAAAACCTGCAGCGCATCGAAGAAGCGCTGGAGAAGGCCTCGGCCAGAAACGATGATCAGCTGGCCTATTACGTGGCCCAGGCCCGGGAAATCATTGATTACTGCCTGCAGTCCCAGAAGGAGATTTTAGACGGCCTGCAGCAGATCAAACCGGACAACGGCAAGGCCGCAACCAGGTAGCCGCAGGGTAGCCATGGAAGAACTCGAATCCGCAGATGCCCAGTCCCCGCCCATATGGGCGATTTTCGGCGACCTCATGGCCGGCCTTTTAGGCGTCTTTGTCCTGCTGCTGGTCTGGACGCTGGGCTACCAGATGGTGCTGTCCCAGTCGCTCCAGGAGGAAATCAACCGGCGCAAGGCCGAGCAAAAGCGCCGCATGGCCCTGGAACGCGCCCTTGCCGGCCCCTTGGCCGAAGGCCGGATCACCCTGCAAAACGGCCGCATCGGCATCCGGGGCAGCGTGTTGTTTGCCCTGAACTCCGATAAATTGCAGCCCGAGGGCCGGCAACTGGTCAAATCTCTTGTCGAGCCAAAGAAAGCTCGCCGAACTGACCCGGCAAATCGACCGCCATGATTCGCCAGAAGACGCTGACGCCTCCGGCCGTCCCCGGCCGGATGACCTGCTGCACCGTCAACAACAGGCGGCCGTGGCCGCGGTGGACGGTCCTGGCGGCGCTGACGGTCCGCTGGAAACAGCCGCCGGCACGGAAATGCGATCCGCCGGCCGGTTCCGGGATACGATGACGGCCCTGCACGCCGAGCGCCTGGTCAACCGGGTGGCCCGGGATCGGCCGGAAAACCCCGGCCCGCTAAACGCCCAGATGCTGGCATGCCGGTGCCTTCCCGCTCTGCAGCAGTTGTCTTCCGCCTACCTGGCCCGTTTTGTTTCCTATATCGAGACCCTGATCTGGTTGGAGCAGGCCGGCGAGGCGCATAAATAGTGCCTGAACAAAAACCGTCTTTTTCGCCAATCTCTGTGTTCCCGACCCGGGATTTTCGCCGTCCTTGTCGGAGCGGAGCGTAGATCCCGCCAAAGCGGGGACCTTTACGAAAAATCCTGGTCTTCGTTCAGGCACTAATTAAGTATTGTGTTTCCGGAATTACCCGAATTACGCAGTCCATTCAGAAGATCCCTAAGACGTTTTAGGGGCCAGACGGGCCAATCGGATCGGCGCTGGCCTTTGGAGTCGCCGTATAATAAGCAGCGATTTTAAAGGATATCAATGTCCTTTCCACTTTCCTTTCGCAGACGGCCGAAGACCAGCACGCCGCCGTCACCGAGCTGGTGACGGCGTCCAAAGCCCTGATGGAAAAGACCGCGCAGCGCTTTGACCAGCAGGTGGACGACAAGGCCGGCCGGTTTTCCGAAGTGGCGGAGCAGGTTGGCGAGGCGCATAAATCGTGTGTCACCGGAATTTCAATGAGTCCTAATTAACCGGTGAGAATTTCATGAAAG
Organism: Thermodesulfobacteriota bacterium; assembly: GCA_051745395.1. Taxonomy (GTDB): domain Bacteria; phylum Desulfobacterota; class Desulfobacteria; order Desulfobacterales; family Desulfosalsimonadaceae; genus JBNJEA01. Next base: position 6,206 of record JBNJEA010000158.1, read on the forward strand.
CACTATGTGAATACGTGTAATAGACAAAGATATTACCGGCTGAATCTACATCTATTTTAGAAGGATAAAGTATTTTACCTGTATCGATTTGAGTTAAATCATTACCATTACTGTCAAGTATCTTGATATAGGGATTATCTGCTAAATAAACATTGTTGTCAGAATCAACTGTTACATCAAAACCATAATCAAAAAAACGCCAGCTGCTGCCGTCATATTTAAAGATACGGGCGTTATTATGATCGGATGGATCGAATTCAGACACATAAATATTACCGGAGTGATCTGCTGCGATTTGTTGTGGTTTATCAAAA
>JBNJEA010000159.1:0-6518 GCA_051745395.1 Thermodesulfobacteriota bacterium
GATCCGTCAATTTTACCCCAAAGGAGATGGAATTGGGGGCTGCAGGGGCTTACACCGCGGCAAACAGGAAATGGGCCTTTTCCCGGCCGAACTGGACCGTCCGGAAGCGTACACCGTAGCTGTTGGTCCCCGCCTCTCGCTGCCGGTGAATCACCTCGGCGACGGCCTTGAAATCCCCGCCGTCGATTTTAATGATCCGGCCCGGTTTGATGCCGACGGTTGCGTTGAACCGAAGCCCCTGGGGCGAAATATCAAAAAGCTGGCCCGCATATTGCCGCCCGGGCCACCTCAAATACAGGCTGACGGCATCGTATCGCTGGAGCCGGGGGATGGTCCGCCGGGTTTTGCCGGGCACATCTTCGCCCGCAAAAAACAGGGGGCTTTGACAAAAGGCGCAGACTTTCGTGTAGGCGTAGGCGGGATGGCCATCCCGGCAATCGGTGAAATAAGGGCTTTTGCAAAAAACGCAGATGCCCGTGGCAAAGGGGGCCGGACCGGCCGAGGATGGATAGCGCACGCCCTGATGGACCAGAGGCGGGTTTTTTCCCTGCCAACGGGGAAAACCGGCCGGGGTATAGACATTGGCAAAAGCCGCATCCCGCTGTTTCGGGCCGGGGTTTGCCGATTTGCCGGCGGCCTGCATTTTTTCAACGGCTGCCAGGTGCTGATGACGCATTAAGAGGCGATCATATTCCGCGCGTTTTTCCGGATTGCTCAAAACCCGGTAGGCCTCGTACAATAAAGTCGGCGGCACCGCAGCGTTTTCGTCGGCCTTTTCCATGGCGGCGGCAAACCGCCGGGCGATTATGTAGGGATGGGCATCCGGCTGGACCTGCAAAAGGCGGTAGTAATTGCGCCGGTTTTTGCCTTCATAGGGGGTTGGCGGGCGCTTTCGGATGCCTGATAAAAGCCGGCGTCGTCTCAAGTGCCCCAAAGACAGGGTTTCGATATCGTAGTGCTTGAACAGCCAGCGATCGTAAGCCGCTCTTTTTTCGGGCCGGCTTACGGTTTCGTAAGCCAGATTGAGCATGGTGGCTTCTTTTTCATCGCCGCCGAGATCGGGATGCATCCCCAATTTTCTCAGCAGGATCTTGTAATTGCGGCGAATGACTTCATCCGATGCATCCGGCTGGACCTGAAGTATCCGGTAATGATTGCGCCTGTTGTCCATAAATCGCCAAACTCCCCGGGACTCGAAACCACATGGCCAATTGCTATATTTTTTCCATTCTTGGGCTCCATATAGCAGAAAAGCATGCTCGGCACAATCATTTATTCTACTTTCGATTTAAAAAATCTCTCTACGTCCCGTATCCCGGATCAACCCGAAGTCCGGCTTTCTAAGTAAGACATACAACCTGTACGAGGGGATTTATTCTAAATCCGCCTGCAAGGCCCTGCGCACCTTGGTTGCAATGTCATTGATGGTAAAGGGCTTCTGGATAAATTGCACCCCTTCTTCGAGCACCCCGTGCTGGGCGATGACATTGGCGGTGTAGCCGGACATGAACAAACATCGGAGTGCCGGGTGTTTGGCAAGCAGCGTTTCGGCCAGATCCCGGCCGTTCATGCCCGGCATGATGACATCGGTCATTAGCAGATCAATGGATGCCGGGTGGGCTTCGGCCACGCGAATGGCCTCGGCCGGGGTGCTTGCGGTCAGCACGGTGTAGCCAAACCCCTGGAGCAGCTCCTGGATGATATTGATCAGCGTTTTTTCATCTTCGACCAGCAGGATGGTTTCGGTCCCTTTGGGCAGCGCGGCGGGTTTTGTCTGCAACTTTTCATCATCGGCGCACGCCTGGTGTGCCGGCAGGTAGATCTTAAACGTCGTGCCCTGCCCCGGTTCACTGTAGACGTTGATAAACCCCTTGTTCTGCTTGACGATACCGTAGACCGTGGCAAGCCCCAGCCCCGTTCCCTCCCCCTGGGCCTTGGTAGTGAAAAAGGGTTCGAAGAGATGTTCCAGGCTGTGTTTTTCCATGCCGCAGCCATTGTCACTGACCGCGATCATGACGAATTTGCCGGGGAGAAAGCCCGCGTGGCTCTGGCAATAATATTTGTCAATCTCGACGTTTGCCGTCTCGATGGCCATTTTGCCCACATCCGTGATGGCATCGCGGGCATTGACGGCCAGGTTGGCCAGGATCTGGTCCACCTGGGAGGGATCCATCTTCACCGGCCAGAGGTCGTCAGCGGGTTGCCAGGCCAGTTCGATGTCTTCGCCGATCAACCGGTTGAGCATTTTGAGCATGCCCCCCACCGTATCATTTAAATCCAGTTGCACCGGGGCGATGGTCTGTTGCCGGGCAAAAGCCAGCAATTGCCGCACAAGACCGGCCGAACGCTGACCGGCATCCATGATTTCCTTCATGCTCGAATACAGCGCATCCGAAGGCGTAAGGCAATTCAACGCGATTTCGGCATACCCGTTGATAATGCTCAACATATTGTTGAAATCATGGGCCACCCCGCCGGCCAGCTTGCCGACGGACTCCATGCGCTGGGCCTGGCGGAACTGGGCCTCGAGTTTTTCCCGTTCGGCTTCGGCCTGCTTGGCCTCGGTGACATCCTCGATAATGCCCATGCCGCCTTCAATTTCGCCGTCTTCGGAAAACAGGGCATTAAAACAGGCCCGCAGCGGAATCCGTTTGCCGCCGGTGACGGAAAGATACTCGCCTTCAAAAGTGGCGGTACGGCCCTGCAGGGCCCGCTCGATGGCGGCCACGACCGCCTTGTCCGGCAGGCCTAACAGGTCAAGCCCGATCAAGGCCTTCCGGGTCCCGCCCATGATTTGAACGAAACTTTCATTGCAGGCATTGATCCGGCCTGTGGCATCAAAACGGAATATGCCCAGCGGCGCATATTCAAAAATCAGGCGGAACTTTTCCTCGCTTTCGGCCAGCGCCTTTTCCGCCCGCCGGCGCTCGGTGATATCCCTTCCGGCGGCATACAGATGTTTTCCCGACAGACAGACCCGCCAATCGATAAACCGGTCGGAACCGTCTTTACTCCGAAACCGGCTGACAAAGCTGCCATTCGGCCTTGCCGGGGTAAGATTGGATATTTTGGAAAGGATGACCTCCACATCGTCGGGATGGACAAATTCCAGGAAATTGCGCCCGTTTTCCAGCATTTGCGGCCCGTAGCCGAGCAGGGACTGCCACGCGTTGTTGACGTTTATGAACCCGCCCTCCAGATCGGTAACGCAAAACAATTCGGCATTGGCGGCAAAAAAGGGTTTACGCGCTTCAAACTGCTGTTTTTCGCAGGTGATATCAACGAAAACCGTACAGAAACAATCGGCCTCCGGCGAATACGCCAGCACCTTGTACCAGCGTTTCAGCATTTTGCAATACCGCTGGCGCTCGATGGTTTCGTCTTGCTCGGCCACCTGCCGGTATAAGTCGACCCAGTCAAAGGACTCCCAATCCATGTCAGACAATACGTCCGTTATGTTCCGGTCCACCAGCTCTGCCACGCTGAGACCGGCCATTTTTTCAAAGGCCGCATTCGCGCCTGCAAAAACATACTCCGGGGCCGCACCCTCCGGCGCCGGCAACACCTTGTGATACGCATATCCGAACGGGGCTTGCCGGATGGCTTCCTGACCGGGATAAAAATTCATTACTTCGAAATGGTTCATGGAAAACTCCGATAAGTCCTTGCCCATTCTTTATTTAAATGAAACGTTTCAGTTTTTTAAAAATCCTGGAACTCGTCATCATCCATCGGAATCACGTGGTCCGCGCTTTGCCGGTGCTGACCGTGCGAGCCGGCGGTTTGCGATTTTTGTCTCCCGGATGAGGACTTTTGCTGCCGTGCCGATACCTGGCCGGCCTTTTGTCCGGCGGATTTCCGGCTTTGTCCGGCAGGCCTGCCGCTGCCGTCGTTTTGCGACCCGCTTTCCTGGCGGCCCCGGATGACCGTTTCGAGCTCCGACACCATGGTTTTCATCTCTTCGGCCTGCCCGGAGAGCTCTTCTGCCGCACTGGCCGATTCCTCGGAATCCGCGGCATTTTGCTGCACCACCTTGTCCATCTCGGAAACCGCGGTGTTGACCTGCTCGATGCCCTGGGCCTGCTCCTTGGAGGCGGCCGTGATTTCGGCAATCAGGGTGTTGACCTTGGACGAGCTTTCCTGGATGCTTTGCAGCTGCTTGGCCACTTCGTCGGATACGCTGACGCCGTTGTCGGCATTGACCTGGGATTTTTCAATGAGCTGGGAGGTATTCTGGGCCGCCTCGGCGCTGCGCTGGGCCAGGTTGCGCACCTCTTCGGCCACCACGGCAAACCCCTTGCCGGCCTCGCCGGCCCGGGCGGCTTCCACTGCGGCGTTTAACGCCAGCAGGTTGGTCTGGAAGGCGATGTCATCGATGGTTTTAATGATCTTGGAGGTTTCATTCGACGATTCCTTGATCTCGTTAATCGCCTTGCTCATGCGACCCATGGCCTCCACGCCGCTTTCGACCATTTTGCCGCTGTCCTTGACCGCCATGTCGGCCTGCTCGGCGTTGTCTGCGTTCTGCCGGGTCTGGGCCGCCATTTGCTCCAAAGAAGACGATGTCTCTTCAATGCTGGAGGCCTGCTCACTGGAGCCTTCGGCCAGGGACTGGCTGGTGGATGCCATCTGGGTCGATGCCGAGGCCACATGATCGGCGCCCTTGTTCAGCCCCTCGACGGTGCGCATGATCGGCCGGCTGATGCTGTTGGCGAAAAAATAGACCACGACAAGGGTCAAAACCAGAAAGGCCGCAATCATCATGCCGATAAAATAACGGATCTGGTTGGCGGCACCCAAAAATTCATCTTCATTCTGGGTGGCGATCACACTCCAGCCCGTAAGCTCAACCGGTGCAAAACCGGCGATCTTGCTGTCGCCTTTGTATACATAACCCGCCACACCGGTCTGTCCGGCCAGGGCGGCGCTGGAGATTTTTTCCATGCCCTCGATGTCTTTTACATTGAGTTTTTGTACGATCGATTGATCCGGATGAACGAGAATCTCGCCATCCTGATCCACCATAAAGGGATATCCGGTTTCGCCGATCTGTATGGAAGCAATCTTTTCCGCCAGAAAACCGGTCTTGACAACCGAGACCAGGGCGCCGGCAAATTGATCGTCTGCGGTCCGAATTGCTGCGGCAATGGGTACGGCCGGTTTTCCGGTGACCTTGGATTCGATGGGTTTTCCCACCAGGTGGGATTTTTGCTTTGCTTTCTGAAAATAGCCGCGGTCGGCAATGGAGACCCCCTTGTACTTGCCGTCGTTTCCGTCGGAGAAGATGTTTCCCTGCCGGTCTGCGACAAAAAGGGCTTCATAGTCGTCACCGATGGTCTTCATGGTCCGGGCCAATTTTTCGTCCAGGGCCTGTATTTCGGATTCGGCGCCATCGCGGCCCTTTTCGGCCACCTGACTTGCCGCCCGGCGCGTTTTGTCCGCAACCCCGATCTCCCGGATTATTTTCAATTCTTCCTGCAAGACGAGCTGGGTCATGTTGGTTAAATCTTTTGCCATCCGGACGGCCCCTTGCCGTGCCGATTTTTCCAGCGCGCCGGCGGAACGGGTGACGGCGAAATAGCCGACCATCAGCAGGGGAGCCAGAACCATCAACAGACCGCCCGCAATAAGCTTAAAACGTAGGGATTTGGATTTCATTTTCTTTTTCTTTCTCCTTTTCGGATTGCGATTCATATACCCAATATTGTCGTTCCCCTTTTCATCTCCACTCCGCTCCAAATTCTGTATCGACATGTTTTCCCCTGTAGTTTAACGGAAAATGATCGCAAACCCCTCCCGTACCCTTTCGGGAGCCGGGCATGACGACGGGGACGAACCGCTTTTGGGTTCGGTTCGGGTCTCACGGATGCTCGAATTTCGCAAAACCATAACGGGAGACCGGATAAGCATAAAACACAATCCGGTTGCCTCCAGTAAGTGACGAGTCGTCGAGTTACTCCTTATTTATTTTCGCGCAAAGCCGCCAAGAGCGCCAAGAATGACTTGAAAACTTTGCGTCTTTGCGCCTTGGCGTGAAAACTTGCTGTTACAGGACCGAAATTGCGGTAAAGCAAATCGGATAACCGGAAAACAGAAAAGACGAGAGGGGATGAAAGGAAGGGGCGTTGCGCGCTGCAACAAAGCCGCTTTTTAACTTTTATGATGAACCCGGAATTTCGTTCATGAATGCAGGCGCAGACAGGAGGGGCGCTGTTTTTTTATCTTCTATGAACCTGCCGAATCCAGGGCTTTTCGAACGCTTTCCGCCATGTCCACCTTATTGACGGGCTTCATGAGCAGGCTGGCAATGGGCAGATCCGATGCCACTTTTTCATCGATTTTTTCGCTGAAACCGGTGGACAGGATCACCGGGATATCCGGCCGGATGGTTTTGATGGTGCGGGCAAGGCGGTCGCCGGTTATCTCCGGCATGGTCATGTCCGTGATGACCAGGTCAAATGCGCCCGGTTCCGCCCGAAAGACCTCCAGGGCCTCGATGCTGCCATACCGGCCCGTTA
>JBNJEA010000160.1:0-6486 GCA_051745395.1 Thermodesulfobacteriota bacterium
CTGGCCCGGGAGCTGGCCCGCCGCGGCACAGGAAAAACCGTCTATATCCTGGATGAACCCACCACCGGCCTTCACATGGATGACATCAACAAGCTGCTCGCCGTGTTAAACCGGCTGGTGGAAGCGGGCAATACGGTGATTGTCATCGAGCACAACCTGGATGTGATCAAGTATGCCGACTACGTAATCGATCTGGGCCCGGAAGGCGGCGAGAAGGGCGGATACGTCGTGGCCGCCGGCACGCCGGAAGCCGTGTCCCAAGTGGAGCAATCGTATACGGGGCAGTATCTGCGGAAGGCGGGGATAGGGAGGGAGGGGTATGAGGTGTGAGGTGTGAGGTATAAGGTATAAGGTGTGAGGTATAAGGTGTGAGGTTCGGGTATAAGGGGGAAGGAAGGGATGCGGAATCGATTGAAGTGCGGTCACTGTTTGGCTCAGTCCCTCAGTCCCTCAGTCCCTTAAAGAAAAAGGCCGCCTCCGGTAAAAACCGGAAGCGGCCTTTTTCTTTTGTGAAACGAAACGGCTTTTTCAGGTACGGCTTAGGCGCCGAGCAGTTTCGTGACCGTACCGGCCATCGGTGTCGCATAAATCAAAATCAGCGAGACAACGAGGGCGTAAATACACAGGGACTCGATCATCGCCAGACCGATCAGCATGGTCACGGTAACCTTGCCGGAAGATTCCGGGTTGCGGGCAATGCCTTCAACGGCGGACCGGAGCCCGATGCCCTGGGCGATGCCGCAACCGAATGCGGCAATTGCGATGCCGAAACCGGCTGCTGTGACTGTGGCGACAAAAAATTCAAGTGCTGCAGCTTCCATGTGACAACCTCCTTTAGTTAGTAATTACGGCTTCTTCCAAAATTTCCTTTTTACGTAAAAGAAAAACCTTTATATACGGTACCCCTTTGGCATTTGGCGCGGGGCGCTTTGACGTTTAATGGGCTTCTTCCATGGCGCCGGCAAAATACATGACCGATAGCAGGTAGAAAATAAATGCCTGGACAAATGCCACGAAAATCCCCATGGCCATGATCGGCAACGGGGCGAAAAAGGCCCCGGCGAGCATGAAAAGAATGCCGAGCACGAGCTCGTGGCCCATCATGTTGCCGAAAAGCCGGAAGGACAACGACAGCACCCGGGCAAAGTGGCCGATGATTTCAATGGGCATGATAATCGGGATCATCCACCAGATGGGTCCGGTGAAATGCTTGACATAATGGATGCCGTGGAACTTGATGCCGATATACTGGGTGACGATAAAAACCGGGATGGCCATGGAGGCCGTGGTATTCAAGTTGGCCGTCGGCGGAAAGAAGCCAGGGACCAGTCCGATGACATTGGATATGAAGATGTAGATAAAAAGGGTGGCCACGAATGGAAAAAACCAGCGGCCTTCCTCGCCGGCCACATCGACCGTAAATTCCTCGATCCCGGAAATGATCAGTTCAAACACGTTTTGCTTCTTGTTGGGCACAATGCTGATGGTCCTGGCGCCGATGGCCCCCAGAATGATCAGCAGCGCCATGACAACCCAGGCATAGATGATATGCGGATTTTCATGGGCAAAATGTTCCAAGCCGATGAGTTCAAACAGCTTTCCGAAAATTAGATAGGGATGTTCCACTTCAGACCGCCTCCTTGCTTATGAGTTTGGTAAATTCCCGGATAGTGCCAAGAATGATACTTGCCACGACGACAGACAGGCCGATAAACAGGCCCAGCGGGTGGACCACCTCGGCGGCAATCAGCAGAAAAAGGATGACGCCGCTGATGATAAAGCGGATGTAATACTTGACCAGTACGGCATTCGGCGACGCCAGGTGCGGGGGTGTTAAAGCGCCTTTGAGCGTACGGTACAGCATCTGGAAATTCATCACGGCGATCAGGCCGCCGGCAATGATGCCGGATGCCGTTTCCGGCGACGCAATAATGATTCCGGCCGTACTGGCTGCTGCAAACAGTATCCAGTTCGTCCACATGATAAATTTTAAGAGCCGCTGTTGAACAACCATGGTTGAACTACCATATCTGACGTTATAGCTTTCTGCTTTTTTTCATGGCTTTCATCAGATTGCCAAATCCCGCAGCTATGCCGAAGCCGAGAAAAATAAACATAAATACCGGGGTGGTGTCAAAAAGTTTGTCTAAACCCAACCCGATAAACAGGCCGATAAAAATTGCAAGCGCAACGGAAATGCCCAGGCTGCTGTAATACGCAAGCTCTTTGAGCATGAATTTGGTTTCTTTTTGCATTTTCGCCTTCCGGGCGAAATTTGATTCACATTAAAAAAGGCTTTCCTACCACAGGTAGTTGATTGGGTCAATAAAAAAGCAACCCCGCCCCACTGATCCGCGATGTAAATACAACAAGCATCCGGGCCCTATGGTAAAAACATTTGACACCGCCTTTGCGAAACAATAAATCCTAACACATGAATACTTTTGTTTGCGCGCTTTTTACGGATTCACGCACTCGCGAGACAATGCGCGAAGTGATCGAGGGCCCGGGACATGCCTTTTCTGCCGGCACGGATTGGCGTCTGCTCGAAGACGGCAGTCGGGGGCAGCCGGATCTGCTGGTCGTGGATTGTTCTGAACCGACGATGCGACAAGGACGGGAAATCGAGCGCATCCAAGACCGGTTCCCGGACGCGGAAATCATGCTCGTTGCCGAAGCCGACCGGATAAAAGGCCTCATGGACCGGTTTAAATCCGGTATCAGGGAATATCTCGCCAAACCCGTGGATGGTACCGCCTTTGAGGTGGCCGTTGCCCGGGTCATGGAAAAGCGCTCGCTGCACACCCGGGTCCGGGAGCTCGAAGATACCATCGAAAACTATCCGGAACAAAGCGCCGCTGATTTGCTCGAAACCGAGCGGTTTATCGTCGTCAAGCAGCTTGTTGACAAGCTTTCGTATTTTATCGCCCAGATTGCCCAGGATGTGGAGGACGGGGTCAAGTATTTTCACAGCACGCCTTATTTTGTGGCCATTCACAACTGCGATCAGCAAATTATTGCAAATGACGGGATGTTTCAGAAGTATTTCGGAAACCGCGTCGGCAGCAACAGCTGGGAGATTTATTACGGAAAGACCGCATCGCCGGAACACTGTCCGGTCGGCAGGACCATTGAAACCGGCATGGTACAGCGCATCCCCGCGGTGGTGCGCTACAGCAGCGGGGAAAAAACGCCGGTGATTGCGCACACGGCGCCGATTTATAACAACAACGGCCGGATGGCGTTGATTCTGGAGGTCATGACCGGCACCCGGGAAATCAAGCGCCTTCGTAAGGAACTGCGGACCACCCAGCAGAAATACCAGAAGCTGTTTGACGAAGTGCCCGACTATATCGCGGTGCTGGACCGCAAATTCCGGGTAAACGCCGTGAATCGACGGTTTAAGGACGAGTTCGGCGATCCGGCGGGCGGCAACTTTTTTGATATTTTTACCAAGGAAACGTTTTCCGGGCAGGATTGCCCCCCGGTCAAGACCCTGGCCGACGGCGGATCGCACCAGGTGGAAACCGAACTGATTACCCGGGACGGCAGGCGATTTAAGGCCATTTTGTCCAGCTCGCCGGTGACCACCCACACGGGCAAGATCATCCAGGTGATCGTGATATTCAAGGATGTCACCGAACTGCGGCAACTCGAAGACAACCTCTCCACACTGGGGCTGATGTTTAGCGTGATTTCGCACAACATCAAAAACGTGCTCACCGGCTTAGACGCCGGTCTCTACCATATCGACCGGGGGTTTTACAAAAACGTGCCCGGCGAGATTGAAGAGGGCATGGAGGTGGCCGGTCTCATGGTCGAGCGCATCCGGAAATTGATTCTCGATGTGCTGTATTATGCCAAGCCCCGGGAGCTGCAGTTGCAGCGCGTCGATGTGGCCGATCTGATAGACGAGGTGGGCCGTCAGATACAGCCCAAAATGGGGGCCCGAAACATTGCCTTTGAATACCGCCTTACCGGAGCGTCTGTCGAATTTGAAGTCGATCCGGAAATTTTCCGTTCCATCCTGATCAACCTGCTCGAAAACGCCATGGAAGCCTGCATGGATCCGCGGGTGGACCGCGAATGCTATGTCCGCTTCACCGCGGAAACGGCTGCGGACCAGGTCCGGTTTGATGTGATTGACAACGGCTGCGGGATGGACGCATCGCAGAAAAACAAAATTTTCAGTAAATTTTACTCCTCCAAGGGCCACAAGGGCACCGGCCTGGGCCTGTTTATCGCCCGGCAGGTGATTGCCCGCCACGGCGGCAATGTCGAGGTGGAATCCAGCCCGGGCGAAGGGTCGCATTTTACCCTTACTATGCCCCTGCATCCGCAGCAATCTCAGAACATAGAGTAAAAGCGCGTTTTTCGATTTTGCGGGCTTATCGGCCGGTTTGGCGGGATTGCGCCGAGGGGCGGCCGTAGTGTTCGAAGATCGAAAACAACGCAAACCACTCCATGGGGTGCTTGAATGCAACGCCCAACCCCGCCGGATCATGGCGGGCGATGTAGCCTTCGGTTTCCATGGTGATTTTGCTGTTCGGGGCGGTGATGATGACTTCGACCCGGCAGGGCGTTTCAATGGCAATGGCTATGTCGGTTTCCACGAAGATGCCGTTCATGCTGATGTTTTTCATCCGGGCTTCCAGCACCGTATCAATGGTTGTAAAATGCAACAGCGCCTGGGTTTCAAAATGGATGCGCAGCCGTTTTCGTTTTTCTGCATTAGTTTCCATGGGCTTGTATGCTGGACTTATGTCTGTTTTAATCTTGCAATGACGGTTTTTTCCAGGTCGGCGACGATTTGCTGCATAATGTCGCGCCGGGCGACGGGGCCGGAGTTGTTCCAGCCGCTGTCAAAGGCCTGCCGGATTTTTTCCCGAAAGGCTTCGGGGGTCTCGACCACGGACTGCCAGGCATAGAGCTTCTGGACAATATGGCGTTCTTCGGCCGTGAGTTCTTTTTCCGTATCGATTTTCCGGCCGCTGGAAAGGGTGATCGTCATGTCGGGTCCGTTTTTATGGATTTTATAGATTGTTTTTCAGCAAAAAAGAACCAAATTCTGGTTTTACTATGTAACATGTTTATTTTTCGATATGAATTTTTTTTGTTTTCTTGTCAGCCGAAAGCCGTTATTTTCAAAAACACTGTTAACCCATCCGAACATATATCAGGAAAAGGAGACGCATCATGTCCATAGGAATTCTTGCTGGTTTTGCTTTTCTGCCCATCCTGATCGCGCTGGTGCTCATGGTCGGCTTTCGCTGGCCGGCAACCCGGGCGATGCCGGTGGCCTGGCTGGTGGCCGCGGCAACGGCGGTGCTGGTCTGGCAGATGGATTTCGTTCTGGTGGCCGCCTCCACGCTGCAAGGTTTCGGCAGCGCCATTACGGTGCTTCTCATCGTTTTCGGCGCGCTGCTGATTTTGTATACCCTGACGGAAAGCGGCGGCATGGAAACCATCAATCACGGCTTCCACGGCATTACAAGGGACCGCCGCGTCCAGGTGATCATCATCGCCTTTGTCTTCGAGGCCTTTTTGGAGGGTGCCGCCGGCTTCGGCACACCGGCGGCCATCGGCGGCCCGCTGCTGTTAAGCCTCGGATTTCCCGCCCTGGCTGCGGTTTTGGTCGCCCTGATTTTAAACACGATGCCGGTGACCTTTGGTGCGGTGGGCACACCGATCTGGTTCGGTCTGAAAAACCTTTCGGGCAAGGTCGACGCCGCGGCCGCGGCCGGCGATGTCGGCTTTGCGGGCATGGACGGGTTTAACATGCTGGTGGGCAAATGGTCGGCCGTGTTGCACACCCCGATGATCTATATCCTGCCGATTTTTGTGGTCTGTTTCATGACCCGGCTATTCGGTGAAAACCGCTCCTGGAAGGAGGGGCTGGCCATCTGGAAATTTTCCCTGTTTGCCTCCACCGCCTTTGTGATCCCCTTCCTGGCATCGGCCTTTCTGATCGGCGAGGAGTTCCCGGCGCTCATCGGCGGGCTTGTCGGCCTGGCGGTTGTTTTGTTCGGGGCCAAAAAGGGCTGGCTGCTGCCGGAAACCGCATGGGATTTCGGCCCGCAGTCGAAATGGGAAAAGGAGTGGACCGGCGAAATCGCCACGGCCGAAAACATTGCCTTCCAGCCCCGGATGAGCCAGTTTCTGGCCTGGATGCCCTATGTGCTAATCGGCCTGATCCTGGTGCTGACCCGGGTGAAATTTCTGCCCTTCGGCGACTGGGTTACCGGCTGGTCGGTCGGGGTCACCGGTATCCTCGGCCAGTCGGACGTCGACTACGCGCTGCGGCCTTTCTACAATCCGGGTATTATTCCCTTTGTCCTGGTGGCCGTAATGACCATCGGCTTGCACCGGATGCCGGCGGCCAGGGTGAAAAAGGCCTGGTCCGATGCGTTCCGCCGGATGAAAAACCCCACCATTGCCTTGATTTTTGCCGTGGCACTGGTGCAGATTTTTAAAAATTCCGCCATG
>JBNJEA010000043.1:0-22532 GCA_051745395.1 Thermodesulfobacteriota bacterium
GAATCGCTGGTCCGGCACCTGGACAACCATATCGAAAAAGTCGAGCAGCTCGTCGCGGAGATGCTGCCCCGCCGGGACCAGTGGCTGCGGCACGTGGTCGATACGCGGGATTTGCGGCAGCAGCGCCAGGCCCTGGAAAACGCGCTGGGGGCGGTGATCACGGATACGCTGGCGGCGGCCAAAGACCGGCTCCCGGCGGATGCGGCCGCGGAATTGCCCGAACTGGCCCGGTTTGCAGCCGGCAACCAGTTTGTCCATAACCCCGCCTCCCCGGTTTGCCAATGCCTGGGGTTGCATGGTCTCCCGGATTGCCAGCCGGAATCTTTGTCCGAATGGCAGGGGCTGGCGGAACTTTTGCTGACCAAAGAAGGCCGGGTCCGCAAAAACGCAAACAAGACGATCGGCTTTCCCACAGGGCCGGAAAAGGGCCAGGCGGGCACCAAGGCCCATTTCCAGGCGCAGAAGGCCGCGTTTCAGGGCGTGCTGGCCGCCCTGGCAGACGATCCGGGCGCCGCCGAAGCCCTGCATGCCGTCCGCTTTCTGCCGGCACCGTATTACACCGAAGCGCAGTGGGATATGACCGAAGCGTTGTTTGAGATTTTAAAGCTTTCCGCAGCCCACCTGCAGCTCGTCTTCTACGCCCGCAACCGGGTCGATTTCCCGGAAATCGGCATCCGGGCCAAAGACGCCCTGGGTTTTTCCGATGCCCCCACGGATCTTGCCCTGGCGCTGGATTATCGAATCGGCCATATTCTAATCGACGAGTTCCAGGACACCAGCATCAGCCAGTTTGAGCTGCTGGCCCGTTTGACGGCGGGCTGGACGCCCGGCGACGGCCGCACCTTCTTTTCCGTCGGCGACCCCATGCAGTCGATTTACAGCTTCCGGGAAGCCGAGGTCGGGCTTTTCCTGCAGGCCTGGGACCACGGCATGGGCGTCCACCTGCCGTTGACCCCGCTGACGTTGACTGCCAACTTCCGGTCGGACCAGGGCATCGTGGACTGGGTCAACCGCGCCTTTGCGAATGTTTTGCCCGAAAATCCGGATGCGGCAACCGGGGCGGTGCCCTACACGCCCTTTCAGGCCGTAAGGCCCCTTGCGCACGACCCGGCAGTCAGTGTCCACCCGCTTATCGATGCCGACGATGATGCGGTCGCCGGGCAGGTCGTGGACTGTGTCCGCTCCGCACAGGGCCGGAACCCGGACGACCGGGTCGCGATCCTGGTGCGCAGCCGGCCGCATCTGCACCGGATTATTGCCAGGCTGCGGGCGGCGGGCGTCGCTTTTAAAGCCATAGAAATCGATGCCCTGGGACAGCGTCCGGTGATCCGGGATTTGTTATCGCTGACCCGCGCCATTGCCCACCCGGCCGATCGAACGGCCTGGCTGGCGGTGCTGCGGGCCCCCTGGTGCGGCTTGACCCTGGCCGATCTGCATGCCGTCGCCGGAGATAATCACAAGCAGCCGATCGGTGATCTCATAAACGATACTGGTCAAATGGCCAGGCTGTCGCCTGACGGCCAACAGCGTATTACCCGGGTTGCCGATATAATGGCCCATGCCCTGGCCAACCGACGCCGCCGGTCATTGCGGCGCCAGACAGAAGGCGCCTGGATGGCTTTGGGCGGTCCGGCCTGCGTTCATGCGGCCGCCGACCTCGAGGACGCGGCGGTTTATTTCGATTTTTTAGACGAGCAGATCGGCAACGGCGCCCTGACGGATTATCCCGCCCTGGAAGCCGATACCAATGCCCTGTTTGCCCGGCCGGACCCGGCAGCAGACGACTCCTTGCAGGTAATGACCATCCACCGCGCCAAGGGGCTGGAGTTTGAGACGGTGATTTTGCCCGGACTGGAAAAAACGCCCCCGGCGGACCGGGCCCGTCTGCTGCTGTGGCTGGAGCGCGCAGATGCCCCTTCCGCGGAAAGCCTTTTGCTGGCCCCCATTTCCGAGCAGGGAAGCGCAGATGACCCCACGTATCAATATATCCGTCGATTGCAGGCCAAAAAGACCGATCATGAGGCCGCACGTCTGCTCTATGTGGCCGCCACGCGCGCGAAAAAACAGCTCTGCATCATCGGTCGTGGGGCCACGGACAGCGCCGGCCGCCTGCGTCGCCCGGACCGCCGCAGCCTGTTGGCGTCCCTGTGGCCGGCGGTCCAATCCGAATTTGAAAACGTCTCGGCCGAAGAAGGAGGGAAGGCCGCCGGACCGGTCAATGGCGATGGCACCGAAGACCCGGCCGTGGTCATGCCATATATCCGCCGGCTCGGCTCGCATTGGCAGGCCCCGGCCCCGCCGGAATCCGTCGGTGTTTCGCACCGGGTGCCGGCAGGCCAGGCAATCGACGACGACACTGGCGGTTTGCCCCGGTTTGACTGGGCCGGCATCACCGTGCGCCGGGTGGGCAGCGTGGTGCACCGCTGGCTGCGTATCATATGCGAAGACGGCGCTGACGCATGGGACGCCAAACGAATCGAACATTCGGCATCCGCCATTTACGCCGATCTTGCCGCCATGGGGGTGGACCGGCAGGACCGCAGCACGGCCATGCACGAGGTGACACAGGCCCTGCAAACCACCCTGGCCGACAGCCGGGGGCGATGGATCCTGGCCACACGTACGGCGGGGCGGTGCGAATACCCTCTAAGCGGCGCCATCAATGGTGAAGTCCGCAACGTGATCATTGACCGTACCTTTGTGGATAAAGACGGCATCCGCTGGATCATCGACTATAAAAGCGGCACCCACACCGGCGGCGGGCTGTCGGCTTTCCTGGAAAACGAAAAACGCCGCTACAGCACCCAGATGGCCTTGTATGCGCAGTTGATGCGGCTAAAGGACCCGGACCACCCCGTCCGGCTGGCCCTTTATTTCCCCCGGTTTGCGGGGTGGTGCCACTGGACAGATGACGGGGCGTATTCGAATGACTTGACAACAGAAGAATAAAATAAGATAAAAAACGGGAAACTGAACGATTTGGGTATAACCAATCCGCGGGGGAAAAAAATGGCTGATATGTACTACTACATGTGGGAAATGGTCACCAGCCTGACCATCATTATCCTGGTGGCCGCCTACATTATTCACGACCGGATCCGGCTGCGCCTGGAAAAGATAGAAGACGAGAAACGGCGGACGCAGAAGCTGGAACAGCTCAGCCAGATGACAAGGTCGATTTTAGGCGGCCTGGCCGTTGTCGGCGGCGGGGCCTGGATGCTTTTTATCAAGACCCACACGATTTACATCAGTGAGGAGTTGATGGGCTTTCACACCTATGTGCCCCCGATTATCATGGCCGTAATCGGCATCGTGGTGCTGTCGCTTGCGGCGAAAAGATATTTGCGGACGGATTAGTGCTTGCCTGATTTGTAATATGGATTCCGTTCCTTATATTGGCCCTTCCGGATACCCTCGAACTGTTTTTTCCTTTCAATGCACAAAACAGTTGGGCATGCAGGTGAATGCCTCGGCTGTCTATGTCCCCATATGCTCTTGTTCTTTGATTCCCCGACGCTTTTTTGATAAATCCTTTCTGGTTAACCCAATTTCTTTCAAAGCTATACTTTGAATCCTCATACCGACTTTTCTTTCCGTGATATGTAGCGAAATATTTTGGATTTTTGTTTTTGGCAAACCAAGATTATCGATTCCAAGCTGCATTTCCATGGTTGTCTGGGAATGTTGCCCCGGATGGCAAGTTAACCTGAAGCATATCAACTGGTATAAAATCAGAGTGGAAGGATACCACGCCTCATTAGATAAACATTATTCCGAACAAAACCAGATATCCTACCAAAAATAACGTCGGAGTATCCCAAGTATGCGGCGAAAATGCCTCGGTAAGAGTCATTGTGGCCGGGATCACCACCATAGCAGCAACGAATTGCGGCAGGGAAAGTGAAGCATGATATAAGGCAATTACTGCCATACTGACAAGAAATACGCATGCGCTTCCCTCGAGGGATCGGTAATATTTTTTGTCCGAAAAAAGGGCGCGGACCTTATACCTGTGCCGACCGAATCGGACTCCCACCGGTTCGGCCAGTCCATCACCGATTGCCGTTATCAGTAAGGGCAGCAAAATTAGGTGTTCCATGTCGTGGTAATCATAAAGAATAAGAAAAGGAGTGATAACCAAGTAACCTGCGATTACCTGGGTTGAGAGCCACAAAAGGGTCATGGGCCGGTCTTCCGGGCGATCAAATCCTGAAAACATCATGTTAACAAAAGAAACCCGCTGCCGCACTGGGCTAATATATATTAGCAGTGTGGCAATTGAAATCACGGCCCCCACGAGGAATACGCCGATGGTCCGCTCATAGACAATCACCTCGTCCAAAAAAAGAGGGATTAAAAAAAGACAAAAATGGCTTATTTTCCGAGTATAATTGACTTTTATAGATTTATACACCGCCAGTAGCCCGCAACCGTATTGTACCAAGTACAGGAAAAGCAGTTTAAAGGCTTGGTTCACGAAAAACAGGGATTCCAAAGAAGTAGCGCCTTGTTGAAGGTGATTTGATTGGAAGAAAAGTTGCTTAATTTGAACTCTTATAGTGTTCATTGTAGTTTCTCATGAAGCTGTCCCGGAATTCCCTGCAGCGGCTGATTTTTTTGCACTGCCCTTTCCGCGCCTTCTCGAGGTCTTTTTCATAGTCTTCCAAGATAGTGTCGATGGGATCTATTCTTCGCCTCTCTTCTTTATTAGAAATGAAATTTGGCCCTGAGGACTGCATTGTTATAAGGTTAACATGGCGGCAGCCTGGTGTAAATTTGGGGAGATGCCGCACTTGTGACAGGGGTGGCAAGTATAGAGCAATCCCGGTCAATCCTTGGATACCTTAGAAAATTATTGCCGCTGCACCACTGCCACGCCTGCTGCCACTATAACCAGGCCGATGACGTCTGATGACTCAAGCGTGTCGCCGAATGCAACCCATGCCATTATCATGGTCACCGGTGGCCCCAAATAAAAAAGGCTTGCCACACGAGTGGCATCGAGCCGGGATAGCAGCAGCCACATCAAGGCATAAGCCGCCAGGGAGACGCCGAGAATGAGCCACACCATAGCGCTTACAAACGTCGGCTCCCAGCGGGTCGCTAAACTCTCAAGGCCTATTGCCGGAATCGTTGCAGCCAAAGCAGTCGCCAGACTCTGGTAGAAAAGCGAGAGATCCACGGGAAGGCGATGGGCGCGGCCGTGCACCTCTATGTACCTTTGAAGAAGACTTGCCGCCGTTATGCCGACCACGGACCCGAACGGAATAAGGTAACCAAAAACGGATCCGGCATCGTTTAGATTGGTCCGGGCGCCAACGGCAATAATAACCCCGCAAAACCCGACGAACAATCCGAACCAGCGGGTAAGGGGGGTATGTTCCCCCACAACGGGACCGGACAAGGCACCGGTGAGCATCGGCTGGAGCGCCACGACAAGGGCAACAATGCCCGCGGGAACACCCTGTTGCAGTGAGAACAGCACGCAGCCCAACCATACGCCATGGGCCAAAAACCCGACAAGTAATGCAATGGCGGCATCGTAGAAGCCCGGCCAGCGCAGCCGGCCGCTTAGCGCCAGGTACATCAGAAGAATGCATGTCAGCGCCCAATAACGCCAAAACAGAAGGGTAAACGGCCCGGTAAACGGCAGACCATATTCCGCACCGATGAATCCCGAGTTCCAGAGCAGGACGAAACCGGCTGCCAGATATGCCGTAGAGGAAACCATAACGCGGTATAACAGTCCTTCTGTCCAAGATGTCCTGGGTCACTAAAGTTCAGGATTTGATCGGATGTGATGGATTTAATGTCCTGAAGCCGTAGAGACCTCATCGGCGGCAGCTGTCTTATTCGCCGATGATTTTTACCAGGACCCGCTTTTTACGACGGCCGTCGAATTCTCCGTAAAAGATCCGCTCCCAGGTGCCGAAGTCGAGCCGGCCGTCGGTGACGGCCACGACCACCTCGCGGCCCATGACCTGGCGCTTCATGTGGGCATCGGCGTTGTCTTCGCCGACGTTGTGGCGGTATTGGGAAACCGGTTCGTGGGGGGCGAGCCGCTCCAGCCATTCATCGTAGTCCTTGTGCAGGCCCGGTTCGTCATCGTTGATAAACACGGAAGCGGTGATGTGCATGGCATTTACCAGCACAAAGCCTTCTTTGATCCTGCTTTCGGCCAGACAATCTTCCACCTGGCCGGTGATGTTGATCAGCGCCCGACGGGTGGGGACATTAAAGAAAAGTTCCTTTCGGTAGCTGCGCATCGCGGCCTCCTATTGATTTTGCTTCCCGGTTTGTTCTTCGTTGTTTTCAAAGGCGGCTTGCCGATCCGCGAATGGTTGTCCGCCCCGGATTTGTTTGTCGATGCCGTCGACCCGGTCGCGGTCGCTCCACAAAAAATCGGCGAGGGAAATATCGTCGGCGCGGCCGACTTCATCGCGGATGCGGTGGATTTCATCCATGTTGCCGACAAAGGCATCGACAATATCGGGATCGAATTGTTTTTCCCGTTCGGCTTTGATGATATCCAGGGCCACCTCGATGGGGTAGGGGCTTTTGTAGGGGCGCTTCGAGGTCAGGGCGTCAAAGGTGTCGGCAATGCAGACAATCCGGCCGGAAATCGGGATGTCGGTTTTCGACAGCCCGTTGGGATAGCCCTGGCCATTCCACTTTTCATGATGGCTGCGCGCGATTTCGCAGGCCATTTTCAAAACTTCGGCCTTGGAATTGGCCAGAATCGCAGCCCCGATGGTGGTGTGGGACTTGATGGTTTCAAACTCATCTTCGGTCAGGCGCTCCGGCTTGAGCAGGATACGGTCGGGAATGCCGATTTTGCCGATATCATGCATGGGAGAGGCATAGCGGATCAATTTGACCGTTTCGGCGGGCAGCCCCAGTTTTTCCGCGACCAGGGCGCTGTAGCGGCTCATCCGGACAATATGGTCGCCGGTGTCTTCGTCTTTGTATTCGGCGGCGGCCACCAGTCGATTGATGGTGTCCAGGTAGGCATATTCAAGTTCACCGTGGGCGTTTTTTAACTTCACGGAATAGGTTTCCAGTTTTTCCACGTTCTCCTGGAGCTCCCGGTTGATGGCGTCGCGCTCGATGAGCAGGTAGCGCATCCGCAGCACCCGTTTTAACCGGATAATCAGTTCCCGGAAACTGATGGGTTTCTGGATAAAGTCACTGGCCCCGGCGGTGATGATGGATTCGTAGTTATAGTCTTCGGTAAATCCCGTCATGACGATGACATCCGCGCCATAGTCGGACTTGATTTTTTTGAGCAAATCCACGCCGCTCATGCCGGGCATCCGGATATCGGTGATCACCACGTCAACCGGTTCGCGCGCCATGGTCTCTATCGCCTCTTCGCCGCAATGGGCGGTGTGGCATTTGTAGCCGACCCGGCGCAAAGCCTGGGAAATCATTTCCGTAATCGGCACTTCGTCGTCAACGATCAAGACGGGCAGTTGTTCGGGGATTTGCAGGTCTGGATTCATGGACGGCCTCATCTGCTGCATTAACAGTTCAATGGGATCGAAATCTTTCCCATCGCAAACATTTTGCCGGGTTGTTTAAGCGGCGCTTTTATCGGGCAATCAGTTTGCCCGGCAACGCTGTATCAAGTTTGGAATTTATCACGGTGTCTGTCATATGAAAACCTTTTTAATCGGCGTGGGAGCCGTCGCAGAAATTCGCCCCGGTTTGCCTGTAAAAGCGTATCCAGGGCCGGGAAAATGGCGGCATGAAATTATGGAAGGTCTTTGTCTATGGTCTGTCGCAAGGTAAAGGCAATGTCTTTTTTGGATATCGGTTTCATCATTACGGTTGCGATGCCGATGTTTTCGATTTTTTCCGGGGTGACCTGCTCGCTGTAGCCGGTGCAGAGAATAATGGGGATATCGGCGCGGATTTTCAGCAATGCCCGGGCCAGTTCCATTCCGGTCATGTTGGGCATGGTCTGGTCGGTGAGCACGATGTCGAATCGGTCGGGGTTGTGGCGGAAGGCTTCGAGAGCTTCGATGCTGCTGGTGCGGGGGCAGACCCGGTAGCCGAGGCTTTCAATGATTTGTTTTTCCAGTTCGACAATGCGGTATTCGTCGTCTACCAGCAACACTTCTTCACGGCCGGTGGGCAGCGGTCCTTTGTGGCCGGCGGGTTCGGATGCCGGGGCGGATTCGGCGGCCACGGGCAGATACACATCGAATCGGGCCCCTTCCCCCGCGGGGCTGTCGACGGCAATGACGCCGTCGGCGTTTTTGACAATGCCGTAGCTCACCGACAACCCGAGTCCGGTGCCTTTTTCCTGGGGTTTGGTGGTAAAATAGGGTTCAAATATTTTTTCGACCACGCCCGGCTCGATGCCGTTGCCGGTATCGGCGACGGAGATGCATACATAGGGGCCCGGCGTCAAATCCGGGTGGACCGGCTTGTCTTTTTGCGCAATGTGGACGGTTTTTACGGAAACCCGCAAAACACCGGATGACTGGTTTTCCATGGCATGAACGGCATTGGTGCACAGGTTCATGATCACCTGGTGGACCTGGGCCGGATGGATCATAACGCGGCCGGCCTTTGCTGCGATATCGGTTTCAATGGCGATGGTGGCGGGTACGGTGTTTTGCAGCAGCTTGATGGTTTCCTTGACAATGGGCTCTATCAATACCGGCTCGTTGACGTGTTCCCTGCTCTGTCGGCTGAAGGTGAGAATCTGCTGGACCAGGGCCTTGGCCCGTTCGGCCGATTGCAGGACCTGTTCAAGGTTTTCCCGGATGGTGTCGTTTTCGGGCAGATCCTCGATGGCCATTTCCGTGTAGCCGATTAAAGGAAATAAAATATTATTGAAATCATGGGCGATGCCGCCGGCCAGGGTGCCCAGAGATTCCATCTTCTGGGCATGCTGGAGCTGGGCCTCTAACTCCCGGTGCTTTTGTTCGGCCCGGCGCCGTTTGGTAATGTCGCGGACGATGCCGCGAAATCCGGAGGGATTGCCGTCATCGTCTAAGTTCGGGGAAACCGAGGTTTCCACGAACCGCACCCCGCCGTCTTTTCTCAGCAGCCGCCAGTTGAAAGTTTTTACCGGCTTGCCGGTGCGATAGACGTAGTTAAAGGTCTGGAAAATGGTTTTCCGGTCCGGCTCGGCCACTACATGCCGGTAGTTGGTGCCCCGGATTTCGGCATCGGTATATCCGAAAATCCGGAGCAGGGAATGGTTGAAAAACCGGATATTGCCGGACAAATCCACCTCGTAATAGCCGTCTTCGATGGAATCGAGGATGCTGCGGTATTTGGCTTCGCTTTGCTTTAAGGCCTTGCGGGTGTTTAAGGTTTCGGTGATGTTTCGGGCAATGCCGCGGACGCCGGTGGGTTGGCCGTTTTGATCATACACAAGGGAATTGTTGTATTCGATGACCAGCCGGTGTCCCCTTTTGGTGATAAACTGCATGTAGCCCCGGTCCGTGCCCCGGTTTTTCATCCGCGCCAGATAGGCGTCGACTTCCGGTCTCCTTTTGTGCGGCACAAGGTCCCGGAGGTTTAGCTGAAGCCATTCCTGGGCGCTATAGCCGGATTCTTTTATCGCCTGGGCGTTGACCGACTTGAAGTGGCCGTCCATGTCGTGGAAGAAAAGGTGGTCATTGAGGTTGTTGAAAATGTCGGCCATGATTTTTTCATTCCGCCGGGCCTGCTCGGCGGTGGCTTTGTGGCGGTGCATTTCGTCTTCGAGTTGGCGGGTTTTTTTCCGAAGGCGGGCGTTTAAGGCAACAGCGGCCAGCAGCAACAGCAACAGCAGGGCTGCGGCAAGCATCCAGCCCCATTTCATCCATGTGGGAATAACGGTTTTTCGAAATACAGCCTGCCGCGCTTTTTGGGACGGCGACTGCACTGCATCGGTACCGGCTATGCACGGGGTCGGTTCGAAAGCCCGGTAAAGGCCGAAAGATTGATGTTTATCGCCGGCATATCCCGGCGCGGGCAGGTCGGGGCTGCCTGCGATGACAAAGAAGAGCAGAATCGATAAGAATGTAGAAGCAGAGGATTTTTTCAAACGGTTGCCATCCAAAAGTTTATATATAATCATATCGTTTATAGCATACCTGAACCCCTTAGAAAAACATCAATATGAATGAAAGGGTCAGGGATTTCTTTTCATTGATTGCTGCCGTGGATGTATTATAAAAGGGGTTTGAAATTATCATGATATCCATTTGACTTGTTATCCATATTGAAATTACTGGGAATTGATGTATACCCCCGAGCCCCCTGCCAACCCGTTTGCTGCGGTGCAATCGTTGCTGCCCCGGGCCCTGCATGCCGATCGCATTGCCGCAAAACGGCAGCTCAAACAGTTGCGCCGCCGGTCGGGCAAGCAGGCACCGGACGGCAAGATGCAAAACAAGCTGGCCGGCCTGGAGAGACGACTGCAAAAATCGGCGGCCGTAAAGCAGAAACGGATCGACGGCCGCCCGCGGCCGAAATATAACCCGGAACTGCCGATTACGGAAAAACGCGATCAACTCGTGGAGCTTATCGCCAACCACCAGGTGGTCATTGTCTCCGGGGAAACCGGTTCCGGCAAGACCACCCAGCTGCCCAAGTTCTGCCTGGAAGCCGGCCGCGGAATCGAAGGCCGTATCGCCTGCACCCAGCCCCGCAGAATCGCCGCCATTACCGTGGCAACCCGAATCGCCGAAGAGCTCGGGGAAGAACCGGGACATGCCGTGGGCCACAAGATCCGCTTTCAGGACAAGGTCAGTGAGCACAGCTCGGTCAAAATGATGACAGACGGCATCCTGCTCGCCGAAACCCAGGGGGATAAGTATCTCAACGAATACGATACCATCATCGTGGACGAAGCCCATGAACGCAGCCTAAACATTGATTTTCTGCTCGGGCTGTTAAAGCAGCTGGTCGAAAAGCGCCGGGATTTAAAGCTCATTATCACCTCGGCCACCATTGATACGGAAAAATTTTCAAAGGCGTTTTTCGATGCCCCCATCGTCGAGGTCTCCGGCCGGATGTATCCGGTGGAGGTTCGCTACATGCCGCCGGAGAGCTTTGTCCGGGACACGGATGATTTTTCCTACGTGGAGGCCGCCGTTTCCGGCGTGGACCGCGTGGTCCGGGAGGCGCCTTTCGGCGATGTTTTGGTATTCATGCCCACCGAGGCCGACATCCGCGAAACCTGCGAGATGTTGTCCGGCCGGCAATACAAGGCGGCGGTGATTTTGCCCCTTTATGCCCGGCTGCCGGCCGCCGAGCAGTCGAAGGTGTTTGCGCCCGCCGCCGGCCGCAAGATCATCGTGGCCACCAACGTGGCCGAGACCTCGATTACCATCCCCGGCATCAAGTATGTAGTCGACACGGGCCTGGCCCGGATATCGACCTACATCCCCGGCACCCGGACCACGGCGCTGCCGGTGGCGCCGATTTCCAAAAGCAGCGCCGACCAGCGCAAGGGCCGGTGCGGCCGGGTGGCAAACGGGGTGTGTGTCCGGCTGTTTTCCGAAGACGATTACGAGTCCCGGCCCATGTACACGCCGCCGGAAGTGCTGCGGGCCAACCTGGCCGAAGTGATTCTGCGCATGATCGCGCTGAAACTCGGCGATGTGGAAAAATTCCCTTTTGTCGACCCGCCCCCGGCCAAACAGATCAAAGACGGGTTCAATATCCTCTACGAACTCGATGCCATTTTATCCCGAAACGCCGGCAAGAAAAAGTCCGGAAAACCCGATATCCGGCTGACCCGGCGGGGCGAGTTGATGGCGAAGATGCCCCTGGATCCGCGCATTTCGCGGATGCTGATCGAGGCGCGCGACCACGGCGTGCTGCCGACCGTGGCCGTCATCGCCGCGGCCTTGACCATCTCCGATCCCCGGGAGCGGCCCGAAGGCAAGGAGGCCAAGGCAGACGCCGCCCATGCGGGCTTTCGCGATCCGGCATCGGATTTTATCACCTTGTTTAATATCTGGCGGGGCGTGGCCGGCGATCCGAAAACGGCCAAGCCCGCGGTCCGGGCCCGGGACTTGAAGGCCTTTGTCAAATCCCACTGGCTGTCATTTAAGCGGATGCGTGAATGGCTCGATGTCTACGACCAGATTACCACGCTTTTGGCGGAATCGGGGATCACGCTGGAAAGCGGTATGTTTGAGCCCAAACCGGTCTCAAACGACAAGAAAAGCGGCTTTTCCAACCGGTATGCCGCCGTTCACCAGTCGATTTTAAGCGGGTTTCTGGCCAATATCGCTGAGCGCAAGGAAAAAAATCTCTACCGGGGCGCCCGCCAGAAGGAATTGATGATATTTCCGGGCTCCGGGCTGTTCAACCGGGCCGGCGGCTGGATCGTGGCCGCGGAAATCGTGGAAACATCGCGGCGCTTTGCCCGGATGGTGGCCAATATCGATCCGGCCTGGCTCGAGCCCATCGGCCGGTCCCAGTGCAAGTATACCTATCTCAACCCCCGCTGGCGGAAAAACCGGGAAACCGTGATCGCAGACGAGCAGGTGAGCCTGTACGGGTTGATCATCGTGGGCCGCCGGCCGGTGCCCTACGGCAAAATCGATCCGGAAACCGCATCCGAAATTTTTATCCGGGAGGCCTTAATCGAAGGCGACGTCAAAACCGTGCTGCCGTTTATGCGGCACAACTGGGACGTAGCCGACGAAATCCGCGACATGGAAGAACGCATCCGGCGCCGGGAGCTTCTGGCTTCCGAGGCCGACATGCTCGAATTCTACCGTCAGCGCCTGCACGGCGTCTATGACATGCGCACCCTGAAAAAAAAGATCAGGGAAAACGGGTCCGACGATTTTTTAAAGATGCAAAAGGCCGATCTTATGGCCGCTGCCCCGGATGAGGAGGAACTGGCCCAGTACCCGGATCAGCTCCCGCTGGGCGACGGGGCCTTTACCTGCGCCTACCGGTTTAACCCGGGTGCCGCAGACGACGGGGTTACCCTCAAGTTGCCGGCATCTGCGGCCGGCGCTGTTCCCCGGGAGGCAACGGACTGGGTGGTGCCGGGCCTGCTTTCCGAAAAGATCGCCGCGTTGCTCAAAAACCTGCCCAAGGTCTATCGCAAGCAACTGGTGCCGGTCAGCGACACAGTGGCCGTGATCATGCGGGAAATGCCCAAGTACCGGGGATCGCTGGTGGCCACATTAAGCCGGTTTATTTATGAACGCTTCGGTGTAGACATACCGGTCCGTACCTGGTCGGAAGCCGAGCTGCC
This sequence comes from Thermodesulfobacteriota bacterium, assembly GCA_051745395.1. Classification (GTDB taxonomy): domain Bacteria; phylum Desulfobacterota; class Desulfobacteria; order Desulfobacterales; family Desulfosalsimonadaceae; genus JBNJEA01. The sequence goes on from JBNJEA010000043.1 coordinate 13,229, forward strand.
CGATCACCTGCAGCTTCGGTTTGCCTTGATCGATGCCGACGGCAATGAAGTCGTCAGCGGCCGGGACCGACGGATTTTAAACGGTTCGGCCGGCCATTCTGTCGATTCGACCCAGTTGGCCCGGGAAAGGCAAAAATGGGAACAAACGGGGCTGACCCGCTGGGAGATCCCTGACCTGCCGGAAATGATATCCATTGCCGGCAAAAACGGCGAAAATTTTCCCGTATACCCCGGGTTGGAAGCCGACGGCGAGCAGGTCAACCTGCGGCTGTTTACTGATCGGAACCGGGCCGAAGCCGCACACCGGCAAGGGGTGGCGAGGTTGTTTGCCGTCTATTTCGCAAAAGAGGTCCGGTTTTTGCGGCGCGCCGTGGCCCTGCCGGCGACGGCAAAGGCAAAAGCCGTTTATTTCGGCGGGGTGGCGGCGGTGGAGGCCGCCATTGTCGATCACGTGATCGAAAAACTCTTTGCCCGAAACATCCGCACCGAAGCCGCATTTTATGAACATGCCGGAAATACGGTCAACCACATGATCGAAACCGGCCGGGCGGTACTGGAAAAGGTGATCCCGGTCATAGACGCCTATCATGAGGTGCGGGACCGGATTTACCGGCAGGAACAGGCCCTGGGCCAATCGGCGGTGATGTCGGAATTTTTCTCCGAATTGCGGCAATCCCTGGACCGGGTCGTGCCTGAAAATTTTATCCGCCTCTATGATACCGAGCGGATGGGCCATTTGGTCCGGTATGTAAAGGCCCTGGCCATCCGGGCCGAACGCGGTGTCAACGACCTGGAAAAAGATTCCAGCCGGGCCCGCCAGGCCGCGCGCATGCAGGGCAAATTAGAGGAGCTGATCGCCACGTTAGACGATGCGGCCTCTGCTGAAAAGCGCGCCGCCGTGGAGGAATTTTTCTGGATGATCGAGGAGTTCAAGGTTTCGCTGTTTGCCCAGGAGCTCAAAACCGCCTACCCGGTATCGGAGAAGCGGTTGAACAAGAGATATGCGGAGATCATGCGGATGGGGTAGGACAGGGCTTTGGTCGGCCCAGGTGTCAAACCTTGAATTGTGAATTAACTCGAGCGCGGCTTAAGCCACGCTTGGGTTAATTCACAATTCAAGGTTTGACACCTGGGCCGACCAAAGCCCTGTAATAACGAGCTTCTTCCGTTTTCCCCCGTTTTTCGCAGCCCTGGGCATAGATCCGGCATTTTTGGCAAAGCATTTCCGCGGCCGCCCGGTATTGCCGTTCGGTTAGCCGCCCGCCGGCCATGACCTTTTGAATGGCGTAAATGCGGTATTTGTCCAGGGCCGGGCTTTGCGACAACTGGTCGGCATGGCCGCCGCGCTTGACGATCAGCGGGGTCTCGATCAGGCCCACAGGGTATTGGGAGGTGATTTGCAGCCACAGGTCGTAGTCCTCGCAGGCGGGCAGCGTTTCGTCAAAGCCGCCGACCGTATCGAGCAGTTCGCGCCGGAGCATCACGGCAGAGGGGCTGATCAGGCAAAGGGCAAGAGAGGGGACAAAAATGTCGCCGGCCGGTTTTTTGTGGCGAAAGCCGGGATTGACCCGGCGGCCGTTTCTGATCCAGCGCTCCTCGGTCTGGCAGATGGCAATTTCCGGATGGGCGGCCATGTAGTCGACCTGCGTGCGGAGCTTTCCGGCCAGCCAGTAGTCGTCGGAGTCGACAAAGGCGAGCAGTTCGCCTTCGGCCGCTTCGATGCCGCGGTTTCGGGCCGCACTGACCCCCCGGTTGTCTTGGGAAACAACCCGGATTTGATCCCCGTATCCGGCCAGCAGCGCGACCGTGTCATCCGTGGACCCGTCGTCAACCACGATGAGCTCGAAATTGTCATACTCCTGGGCCAGCACCGAATCGATGGCGTCTGCCACCGTCCACGCCCGGTTGTAGGTGGGCAGAATCACGGATACGAGGGGCGTTGATGCGGATGTTTCGTCACTCATTTTAACTTCCGTGCCCCCTCACAGTCCCCCCCCAGTCCCCCAGCCTCAGTGCCTCAGTCCCTTATAGCCCCTCAGTGCCTCAGTCCCTCAGTCCCTTAGTCCCTCAGTCCCTCAGCCCCTCAGTCCCTCAGTCCCTTTATCCTTTACCGGTTAAACGGAATCGTCAGCCGATACACCCCGTCTTCCAGCGTCGCCTTGACCTCGGCGTCTCCTTTTTCAAACACGCGCATCATCTGCTTGTTGGCCGGCAGCACGTCTGCGGTAAAGCCCTGCAGACCGCGTTCCTTGGCCAGCCGCATGAGCATTTTGTACATGTAGGTGGCAATGCCGTAGCCTTGGTAGTCCTCGTCCACGATAAAGGCCACGTCCCCGTAGGGCCGGTGCGGGTCCTTGACGTAACGGGCCTCGCCGATGATCCGGCTTTTTTGGGGTTCGTCGACCACGGCCACAATAGACATGACGTTGCCGTAATTGACGTTGACGTATTCCTGCATCTTGGAATGCGGCATGGTCTTTAATGGAGTAAAATAGCGGTAGTAGACCGATTCGTCCGAAAAGCGGTAGAACAGGCGCCGCATTTCCTCTTCGTCCGAGGGCTTGATGGGCCGGAAGCGGACGGTACAGTCGTCGAAGACCTGCCTGGTTTCGATGTTGGAGGGATACAGGTGGGCGCTTTCTGCCAGAAAGATCTGGTCCTTGTATAAGATGTTTTTGGCCTTGGCCTCTTCGACCAGCGCCGCCCGGTCGTCCGGGTGGGCGACTTCAATCAGGGCCTGGGCCCGCTCCCGGATGGTGCGGCCGTTTAAATTGGCCACGCCGTATTCCGTGATCACCAGATCGACCGATTCGCGCACATTGAGCTGGTTGGGAAAATCCGAGATGGAATGCAAAATGTTGGATTCGCCCTTTAGGTTGCGGCTGGGCAGGGCGAAAAGGGAGTAGCCGCCTTCTGAGATTTCGGCGCCGTTGAAAAAATCAATTACTTCGGCCGGGTCCGTGGTGACGTTTGCCTTGCCCAAATGCAGGGCGATGCGGCCGGTCAGATCGACCTTGCGGCAGGGAATGACCGAGACAAACCTGGGGTTTCGGCCGATGCGCATGGGGTTAAATACCTTGTCCAGGCTCTGGAATTCCACCAGCGGATTCTGGTTTAACCACTGCATAAGTTCTGAGGTGCCCATGGCATAGGCGGTCAATGATTTGCCCGGGAAATGTTCCTTGGTGCGGTTGGTGACCGCCCCGCTGTTGACCAGGTCCATCAGGGCATCGGTAAAGACCGGGGTGTGAATGGCCAGGTCTTTTTTGCCCTGCAGATGATGGCCGAGGGCTTCGAAAAGCGGCCCGATGTTAAAGGCAAGGCAGCTGCCGTCTTCAATGACCGAGGCCACGTTTTGGGCCACCCGGTCAAAGTTTTCATCCACCGGCCACCGGTCGAAATAGATGGGTTCTTCGGTAGAATGGACCATCAAGTCGAAAGCCGCGGCGGGAACGAAGGTGTTGCCGGTGGTCACCGGCATGTCCGGGTTGACCTCGCCGATGACAAAGTCGGCCTGGCCAAGCGCCATGTGGGTGACATCGGCCGATACGCCGAGACTGCAGTATCCGAGCCGATTGGGCGGGGTGATCTGGACGAAGGCCACGTCAAAAGGGATCCGCTGGGAAGCGATCAATTGGGTCAGCCGGGAAAAGCGGCTGGGGATCAAGTCCACGCGGCCGGCGGAAATCGATTCCTTGGCCACCCAGCCGGAAAAAAAGGTTTTCAGCCGGAATTTCGAGCTCTGCAGGGTTTGCAGTGAAATGGCCTCGCCGAAGGAAAGCAGTTGAAACAGCTCCAGATCCTGGAGATTGTCGGCATCCGAGTTCATCATGTGCTTGACCAGGGTCCGTGGTTCGGCCGTACCGGTGCCCACGAAGATGCTCATGCCGGGTTCGATTTTTTTTAAGGCTTTTTCAGGAGAAACGACCCGGTCTTCCCATTGGGTCCAATCGATTTTGTCCATTTTTTTGTCCCTTAAATTGTAAAAATCCCCCTGCTCAAAATTTATGCAAAAGCAGGGGGATTTTTAAATGCCGCGGAAACAGATTTTTGTGTGCCGGCGTTACAGCTGCTTATCCCTGGGGATACATTTCATCGATCTGGTCTTTAAACGTTTCTAAGGCCACGTTTTTCTTGACCTTCATCGTCGGGGTCATCATCTTGTTTTCCACTGTGAATTCCGGCACGATCCGGAATGTCTTAATTCCTTCGTAGGACGGCAGGTCCTTGTTTTTTTCCTTGATCTCGGCTTCGATGAGTTTATAGACTTCATCGCTGTTGATTAAATCCTCGATGCTGTTGAAATCAATGCCCTGGTTTTGGGCAAATTCCTTGACATTGTCTTCATCAAGGGTCACCAGCGCGCTTAAGTATTTGCGCCGGTCGCCGATGACCACGAGCTGGTTGATATACTTGGATGTGGCCATGTGGCCTTCGATATGCGATGGCGCCACGTTTTTGCCGCCAGCGGTGATGATGAGTTCTTTTTTCCGGCCCGTGACCCGGAGGAAATTTTCCGAATCGATTTCGCCCAGGTCGCCGGTGCGCAGCCATCCGTCCTTGGTAAATGTCTCTTCGGTTTCCTCGGGCATTTTGTAGTATTCCTTCATGACGTTTCGGCCGCGGAACAGGATCTCGCCGTCTTCGGCGATTTTTTGTTCAATGCCGGGGCCGGGCGGGCCCACCCAGCCGATGCGGTAATTGTCGATCCGGTTGACGTTGGTAAAGGATGTGTTTTCCGTCATGCCCAGGCCTTCTAAAACAATGACGCCGCCGCCGATGAAAAATTTTCCGATGGCCGGTTCCAGCGGGGCCGCCCCGCTGATGCAAAACCGCAGGCGCCCGCCTAAGGCATGGTGGAGCTTGGAATAAACGAGCTTGACTGCCACCTTGTGCTTGATCGACAGCCCCAGCGAGGGTTTTTCCTTGTTTAGAATGCAGTCGGCCATCTGATCGCCGACCTCCCGGGCCCAGTTAAAGATTTTTAAGGCAACGCCGCCCTTGGCCTCGGCACCGCTGACCACCTTGGAGTAGACTTTTTCATAGATTCGGGGCACACTGGGAAACCAGTGAGGCTTGGCCAGCTGAAGGTCGTCGACGATGGTGTCCATGCTGCGGGCGAAATTGAGCGTGGCGCCGACCAGGACGGTGGCATATACGCAGGTACGGGCAAACACGTGGGCCAGCGGCAGAAACAGAAAGGATTCATCATCTTCGTAGGCCTCCACGCTGCCCTTGACCGACTGGGGCGTAAAGGTCATGTTGTCATGGGTCAGTACGGCCCCCTTGGGCACGCCGGTGGTGCCGGAGGTATAAACAATGGTGGCTGTGTCCTGGGGCGTGACCTCCTGGATCCGGTTCTGCAGGTCCTTTTCGTTGATGTCTTTTCCGAATTTCATAAACTCATCGAAGGTGACCACCCAGTCGTCGTTGGCCGGGGCATTCCCGTTGAAAAGGATGACTTTGCGGATATTGGAGAGTTTGTCGCGGATGCTCATGAGTTTCTGCAGTTGGGTTTCATCTTCCGCAAAGACGACCACGGCATCGGAATGGTTGATGATATATTCGCAGTCACTGGCCAGGTTGGACTGGTAGATGCCGACCGTGGCGGCCCCGGCCGTGTTGATGGAAAGATCGGCCAGCACCCACTTGTAGCATGAATAGCTGAGGATAATGACCTTGTCGCCTTTTTGCACATCGAGTGCCATCAGGCCTTTGGCCACTTGCTTGAGCTGATCGTAAAATTCCTTCCAGGTCACCGAATCCGAGCTTTCGTCATCATAAAACCAGCGATAAGCGACGTGATCGGGATTGTCGTCAACGGTTTTTTTCAACATCTGGTGGACATTCTGATAGTCTACGATGTGCATGGTTCCTCCCTTGTTGCTAAAGATTGCATCAACTGGTGTGCCCGATTATCGATCGGCTGTTGTCGGCAAATGGCCCCCGGAAATGAATAAGGCGCATGAATACAGCGGCCATTTTCGTCAAGCGCCCTGGTGTTTGAGTGTTTTGGTAAAGAAGCGAAGAACGAAAACGAGCCCTTTTTCGGCATAGAAAAACCTGAATGCCCTGAAATTCGTAAATGTAGATCAATCGATGCCGTATTATTAAGGATGTAACTCCCTATACTTATGCAAGACAGGGTGTAATGTCAAGCCTTTTCAGGTGATTGGCCCCAGGCTCCGTTACCGGGCGTAGACGATTCCGGCATAGCCCACAAACGTATCCCCCGGGTTTTTTTCGTAGCTGGAACTGTAGCCCACCAGGCCGGCCTTTTGGGCCCCGAGCTCTTGGGCGGCGGTGATGGCGGCCGCCGCCGCGCCGGGGCAGCAGGCATTGTGGTTGGAAAGCGCCTCCTTGATCACGGCCTCAGGTTTTTTTGCCATCATCTCGTCAATGACCCGGCGGTCGTTGGTGTCGCGGACCCATTCAAAGGCCTTGCGCCCGGTGCCGGCGGGCTGGAACCCGAAATTGGGCCCGTAATGGGTCAGGTCCGTGGAGCCGATAATCTGGAGGGAAAGGCCCAGGGCCCGGGCGTGGGTGACCACTGATCTGCCGATGTGCGTGGCGCTTTCGGCCGCCGGCGGGCCTACGGGCAGCAGCCGGGCCGCCGGGAAAAAGTATTTCACAAAGGGCAATTGCAGCTCAATGGTGTTTTCCGGGGCGAAATCCCGGGCGGTTTCAATGCGAAACCGGTGGTCGGCGGTGACTTTATCGGCCAGCTCGGATGCGATTTCTATGGGCCCGAAGGGCGTGTCCCACCAGCCTTCGGTCATGATGTGCGGCGGTGCGTCGGGCGGCAGGTGCATGCCGAAAACCACGACCACATTCGGTGACGACGGCCCGCCGGCCAATTGGGAAATGACCCGGCAGGCCAGGTCGCCGGAAAACGGCCATCCGGCATGCGGCACGATCCCGGCGGTATATTCGCCGTCGATTTCGGTTTGAAATCGCGTTTCCTGTAAAAAGGCCTGGATTTGCCTTTCGCATTCGGCGGAACTGGATGGATACCAGCTGCCGGCAAAAACGGGTTTGCGTGTTGTCATAGACGGGAGGCCCCCTTGCTTCGTGAAAATCCATTCAGACATCGCCCCCGGCGCTTTTCATACCCGCAGGGCGTATTTACAATTTTTTTTCAGTGGTTATAATACATCCTGATTTGGATAAATATAACATTTTCCAAAAACAAGTCCAATGCTTGTCAACCCGACAAGAAGCGCATCTGGAGGGGGTCAAATATGCCGATTTACGAATACGAGTGTCAAAAATGCGGCCATCTTTTCGAGGATCTGGTCATCGGCAGCCGGAAAGAAACACCGCAATGCCCGAAGTGCGGCAAAATCGAGGTGCACCGGCGGCCGAGCACCTTCTGCGGGGGTGCTGCGCACGGTACAGCCGATGCCGCGGCAGGCTGCGCACCGGGCGGCTCCGGCTTTACATGAGCATAGAAGCCCACGGCGGCAGGTTGCCGCCGTTATCGGAAGCGGTTGATGGTCCGTTCAAATCCGGCAATGGCGTTGGTGATGGTCGGGTCGGAGACGCAGAAGCTCAGCCGGAAATAGCCCGGGCCGCCGAAGCCGCTGCCCGGCACCGCCAGGATTTTTTCCTCCTGCAGCGCCTGGACGAAGGCCACGTCATCGGCAATCGGCGCTTCGGGAAACAGGTAAAACGCGCCGGCCGGTTCGAAAAAGCGATACCCGCAGTCGGCCAGGCCGTCGCAAAGCAGGCGCCGCTTGCGGGCATATTCCGATAAGTCCACCTGTTTTCCCTGGAGATCGCCGACCACGCGCTGCATCAGCGCCGGGGCGTTGACAAATCCCAGGATCCGGTTGGCCAGGGCCATGGCCTCCATCAGCCGGCTTTTTTCGCCCGCCTGCGGGTTTAGCGCCACAAAGCCGATCCGCTCGCCGGGAATGGAGAGATCCTTTGAATACGAGGTCGCAATCAGGCTGTCATCGTAGCATTGAAAGACACTGGGCACGGCAAGGCCGTCATAGGTGATTTTCCGGTACGGTTCATCGGAGATCAGGTAAATCGTGCGGCCGTGTTTTTTGCTATGTTCGGTCAAACACCGGCCCAGTTCCTTTATGTTTTCCCGGGAATAGACCTGTCCGGTGGGGTTGTTGGGCGAATTGATCAGCACCGCCTTGGTGGCCGGCGTAATGGCATCGGCGATGGCCTCGACGTCGATAGAAAAATCCGTCCGGGTTTTGACCGGTACGAGTTTGCCGCCGTGGTTGTCGGCGTAAAAGCCGTATTCCACGAAGTACGGGGCGGGCGTGATCACCTCGTCGTCCGGGTCGAGGATGGCTTTTAAAATGATGTTCAAGCCCCCGGCCGCCCCGCAGGTCATGATAATCTCGTCTTCGCTCAGAGAAACGCCCTGTTCGTTCTGGACATAATCGGCCACGGACTTGCGGACGTGCGGGTATCCGGGGTTGGGCATGTAGGCGTGAACGCCGGGCGTTTCGTTTTCAACCACGTCTTTTAGGTGCTGCTTGAAGTCGTTGGGCGGATCGAGATTCGGGTTGCCCAGGCTGAAGTCAAAGACGTTGTCTGCGCCGTGGGCGGCCTTCAGCCGCGCGCCTTCTTCAAACATCTTCCGAATCCACGAAGACTGCTCAATAAAGCGGTCTATCTTTTTCGCAATCGGCATAACCGGCTCCGGAAACTGATGGGTTGGTTAGACGGATTCCACGGATTGGACTTCGGGCAATTCCTTTTTCAACAGTTTTTCAATACCGTTTTTCAACGTCATCTGGGACATGGGACATCCGGCACAGGCGCCCTGGAGCCGGACGCGCACCACGCCTTCTTCGACTTCGACCAGTTCCACGTCGCCGCCGTCGGCCTGCAGCGAGGGGCGGATTTTATCGATTACCTGTTGTACCTGTGTGTTATCCATTTTGTTTCCTCCATATTGGTTGGATTTTGTTATTATATCCAAATCTCCGGTAATATAAGACAACCGCCGTTTGAATGCAAACTTTTTAAAAATCCGGACCGTTCCATCCGGGTCCGTATCACCATACCGGTTGGTCCGCGTGGTGGGGCCATTATGCCTTGGCCGACCCGTCGCGGCGGCTGTAGAAGCGGCGCCGGAAGTTTCCGTATTCGTCCTGTTTTATCGCCCGGCGCAGGCCGGCCAAAAGCCGGGCATAGTGGTGCAGGTTGTGGATCGTGTTTAACCGGTAGGCCAGAAGTTCCCGGGACTTGTATAAATGGTGCAGGTAGGCCCGGGAAAAATGGCGGCAGGTATAGCAGTCGCAGTCGGCCTCCACGGCTTGGGTGTCGGTGCGAA
>JBNJEA010000161.1:0-6454 GCA_051745395.1 Thermodesulfobacteriota bacterium
CTCGTGGCCGAAGAATTCGCTTTCCAAAAGTTCGGCCGGAATGCCGGCGCAGTTGACGGCCAGAAAAGGCGATTTCTGTCTCGGGCTCAAATCATGAAGCGCCTTGGCCACCAGTTCCTTTCCCACGCCGCTTTCTCCCTGGATTAATACCGGCCCCTGGGCTTCGGCAACCTCCTGGAGCTGATCGAACATCACCCGCATTTTCCGGCTCCGCCCGATCATGCCCCGGAAACCGTCCCGGGCCATAAGCTCTCTGAAGCGCCGTACTTCTTTCTGAAGACCCCGGTGCCGCAAAATTCTTCCCACGCTGAGGCGAAAATGCTCCAAGTCCAGCGGTTTGGCCAAAAAATCGTCCGCACCGGATTTAAGGGCCTCCACGGCCTGGGCAATGCTGCCGAAAGCCGTGATGATCAAAAAACCCGGTTGGCCATAAAGCTGCCGACTCCACTGCAGCAGGGTCATGCCGTCTTTATCCGGCAGCTTTAAGTCACTGACCACCAGGTCCGGTTCCCATCGGGCAAAAACCTCTGCCGCCTCTTCCGCGGAAGATGCGGTTTTGACCCGATAGCCGGCTTCTTCGAGCTCCTCGCAGAGCAATTGCGCCAGCCCCTGATCATCTTCTACGACCAGAATCCGTTCTTTGCCTTCCTGCAATGCAGGGCGCTCGATGTCTTCAGACATTGTCTCCTCCTTGACCCTTATGCTGTTGTTCTGTTTGCGGCGGCAAGTCGATGCGGAATCCGGCGCCGCCCAGCTCGGAGTCGATAATCTCGATAACGCCCCCGTGCTCCCGGACGATGCCATGGACGACCGAAAGGCCCATGCCGCTGTTGCCGGTATTATTGCGCGTAGTGAAAAACGGCTCAAAAATCCTTGGCTTATCCGCATCGGCAATACCCGGACCATTGTCTTCGACCCGAAAAACCATTTCTCCATTACCCCCCGGTTCCCAGGTCAGGCGTATCCGGGTGGTTTTGCCCGTCTCTGCGGCATTGCGCAGCAGGTTTGTCAGTGCCTGTTCAAACCGCAACGGATCGATAAAAATAAAAGGGCCTGGCACCGGTCCCTCCTTGAATATTTCAACGCTTCCGCCCACTTCCTTCGAAACCGTTAAGACCGCGGAACCGGCAATATGGTCAACCCTGGTCCAGCGTTTTTCCCGCATGGCCCCTTTGCCGAAATCCAGTAGCTGCCGGACGATATCGTTCATGCGCCGGACCTGTTTGCGAATATCTTGCAGGCTGCTTTTCTGGGAAGAGTCGATATCCGGGGCCCGCAAGCAGCGCTGGGCCTTTCCGTCGACCAGGGACAGGGGGGCGCCGAGCTCATGGGCCACACCGGCGGCAAGCTGGCCGATAGCAGCCATTTTTTCGCTCTGCCGCAGCTTGTTTTCCAGTTCCCGCTGGGCTTCCCGCCTTTCGGCGATCTCTTTTTCGGATCGGTCCACACTGTCGAGCATGCCGTTTAGCGCTTTTGCCAAAGAAGCGATTTCCTTTGGCCCCCGCTGTCCGGCCCGGTGGGCCCGCTCCCCGGCCTGGACCCGGGCCATACTTTTTGTCAGTTTCCGGAAATACCGTCCCGCTGCGCTGTGGAAGCCAAACAGGACAAATCCGGAAATAAAAATCCCCGTACCGGCGAGTATGACCAACACCCAGCTCCGAAGCCCGTGAATGTAATCCTCAATGTCGCTTTTCCGGCGGGTGATCTGGAGCAGCCCGCTGCTTTTGCCCGAAGTATCGAAAAGGGGCATAAAATAGGAATAAACCCGCCGGCCCTGGATTTTTTCGTATTGACCCTGGCGCCTGCCCCTTTCGACCACCGCTTTTACGTCATCCTGCTTTTGCTCGGGCTCAACGGCGCCGACCGCGGCAAGGCGCCTTCCCCGCGTATCATAAACATAAGCCCCATAAACCCTGCCGATGCGGAACACGGATTGCAAAGTTTGAGCGATACTGCCGAATCGCTCCTTTTCCAGGCTGTAGCTCACCGGAAGCCGAATGGCCCGGGCAACGAGCTGTACATCCTCCTGCAGCCGGTCTTCGACAATTTGCTCCAAGGCCTGCAGACCGAAATACGTGGCCGCCGCCATGGCGAGCAGGAGGGGAACAATCACGTTGATAATCAAAACCGACCGCAGGCTGAACCGATTCATGATGACGTTGAACATGGGTCAATCTCCTCTGCCAAAAGTATACATGTGTTATTTTGACACACCATTTCAGTTTTTGCAACAATCGACCAGACAAATTAAAACATAATTAAAACAATATGTTATAACAAACCCCATGTTTCGGAAAAGCCTGGCACGATGCATGCAATTTCCTGTGCAAATATAACGCCGGCTCAATCAAAACACAGCCGGCAATCAACCCCAACCCATAAAGGAGGTTTACAAATGTTGAACGCAAAAACCCTACGCAGAAAAGCAACAAACTGGAAATTCCTTGCACTGCTCGTGATTGCCTTTTCTCTGGTCGCCGCCCCGCCCGTGGCCGCCCAGGACTATGATCAGCAAGGACAAGGACAGGGCTACGAAGGCCAGCAGGGACAACAGCAAGAAGGTCAGCAGGGACAACAGCAAAAAGGTCAGCAGCAGCAGCAGGAATACGAGTACCAGGAGCCGAGTCAGCAGCAGGAAGCGAAAGATTTCGACGAAAAAAACCTGGAAAAATTTGCAGAGGCAAAAGGTGAACTCGATGAGATCCGGGGTGAGTACTCCAAAGAACTCGAAGGGGTAGATGACGCCGAACAAGCCCAAAAACTCCAGGAAAAATACGGCAACCAGATGATCGAATCCATCAAGGAAAAAGATCTAACCGTGAAAAAATACAACGAAATCAGCAAGGCCATGCAGGCAGATCCCGAGCTGCAGAAAAAGATTGAAAAACTTGCCAATTAAAAAGCATCTCAGGAGGTGTTTTATGTGGAAACGACTCATGATCGGCTTTTGCCTTGTATTGATGCTGGGATTTTTCAACCTTGGCTGTGAACCGCCGCCGGATAATGGCGGCGGTGGCGGCGGATATGAACAGCAGCAAGAGCAAACCCCGGAACAAAATCCGTATCAGGACGAATCCGGTGGCCAAGGCGGACAGGAAGGCGGCGGTCAATAAGATTAGTCTCCGTCTGTAACCTGTAACCGATGGCGGACCCGCCGTATCCGATGGCAATCGGGGGGTCCGCCATTTTCACCTGGCTATTAGGCTTCAAACCCCGGAAATTCACAGCGCCTTAACTGGAAAAACAAGGAGTTTTAATGAAACGCGGCAAAAAGACCAAAAGCGAATTCATTATCGACGCATTGCGAACAGGAGAAAAACTGCGAACCCCCGATATTGTAGAGCGTGTCTCGAAACTATCCGGAAAAAAGATAAGAATTCAGGATGTCGCCAGTATGCTTGCAAAACTCAGCAACAGTGAAAAAGGCGATATCGGGTTTCTTATTCAACGGAAGAAAGTGCACAAGGGCTACATTTATAACCTGGTGCCCGAGGCCTTGTCTTTCAGCCCGGAAAAACTCTACGATTTAACCCGGAAAACGGGTAAAAACCGATATACACTGGCCCAGGCCATGGAAGAGCAACCGGACCTGAAAAAATATGTCCACTCCGGTCAAATCATCACACAGGCCCGGGAAACGTGCGCAACCACAGAACAGCCGGAAGCAGCGGCAACCGCAAAACAGGCCCGAATGCCGCGGGCATGCGAAACGGAAATGACGGATCAAACCATCAAAAAAATCTATGCCGGGATCATGGAAAAAGTTTTCGATCAGGGAGAACTCAACATCAATGTCAACCTGACGCTTCAACTTGCCGGCATTGGAAACAAATAACCGACTCAAGTGGCAGCCCATGACAGATATGGCAACCGCAACACACGCCCCCTGGCCGCGGCGAACAAAAAGCAGGGCGTCGGCAAACCCTCAGCGAAATCATAATATTCAGCAACAGTTTGCCGGCGTCCTTCCTGCCGCTGACAATACGCACTGAAATAGCACAAGTACGATTTATAGCGCGCAGCCGCGTTTTTTTCTCCAGCAACGCATGCCCATGTTCCACACCCGCCGGATGAATCAACTGAATTACATTGAAACCGTTTTTGTTTTTTCTTATGGTATCCCAGCGCAGACGCGCACCATCGTGTACACGACAAACGGTTGTCATGAGAGACCAGGGCGGGGACCTGCCGGGCAATGAAAAATTGGCTGAAAAAAAACCTGATCCAACCGGACCGGCTCCGGGGAGAGCGTATCCACAAACTTCTGGGAGACCGGATTTTCGACAAGGAAGTCTGGCATATCAGCCGGCGCTCCATTTCTGGCGGATTGGCCATGGGGCTGTTTATCGGCTTCACCCCCACGATTCCCTTTCAAATGCTTCTCAGCGCCATATGCGCCATCTGGCTGCGGGTTAACCTGCCGATCGCGATCGTGGCCTGCTGGGTGACCAACCCGTTTACCGCCGTCTGGATTTATTTTCTGGAATATCGGCTGGGAAAGGCGGTGATGGGGAAGTTGCCCGCCGTTTTTGCAATAAGCGACCTGGAAAATACCGGCATGATCCGGCGGCTGTTTTCCCAGGCCACCTATGTCTGGACCGGCGGGATGCTGATGGGTTCTGCTGCGGCTTTAATCGCCTATATATTCGTACGTATTGTGTGGCGCCGATCCGCACCGTCTAAGTAGAGCCCGACCGATGGCCCCGCCTCTGCCTACGCCATGCCCATTTCGCGTTTCACCGCCTCGATTTCGGTTTCCAGTTGCTGTTTTTCCGCTTCGGTTATATCCGGCCGATTGATGCGCTGCTGAAGCGACAGCAGAATCATTTCCGCCCGGTACTCGTTGCAGGTATATCGGTTTTCGTTGCCTGTATCGCCCATGGTATATGATCCTGCTGTCTGACTAAATCCGGCCGGTTTTTTTCATGCTTTCCTGAAAGACCGTGTAAAACAATTGATTTTCATTGATACCCCGGCTCAGGATCCGGTCAAGACTGCCGATGTCTTTTAAATTGATGGTGACGTTGACACTTTTCAAAAAGGCGGCCATGTTGTCCATGGTGGTATGCCGGCTGGTGAGCAGCCCCACAAAGACATTGCGCCGGACGGCCATGTTCAACCGTTCCAGATAAATCAAGATCCCGTTGCTATCCGGTTCACTGCCATCAAAGACCTCGTTGACCAGTATCATGTCATAGACATGGTATTTCATCTTCCGCAACGCATCCCGGATGTTTGCCGGCACCGTTACGTTGTATTCCATCAGTTCGAGCACCGATCGGATCTGATTGACCACCTCCGGGTCCTCTTCGCAAACCATGGCCGTCAGACCTTCTTCTTCGAGAAAGTCAAACGGTTTTTCGCTGGCGTCATAGCTTCCGGCTTCTTCGCCGGCAGCGGTTTGCTGGCTCCAGCCGCTGTCGACTGCCGGCTTGCTGTCAGCCGCCGACGGACTCAAATCGATACTGATCTTGCTTTTACACCCCGGGCACCGCAACGAAAAGGCTTTTCCGGCCGGCACCTTTTCATCCGGGACGTTGATTTTCTTTTCACAGTTGCTGCACGTGACTTCCATAGAAAAATTTCCTTTAGTTACTACTTGAAGGCATCAGGACTTGCCGTAGGACATGTCAATCTCGAGTTCGTCGATATCGCTGGTGGCCTCTCCGCGCTGGCTTTTGACCCCGTCGATGCCGCGGCCGACCACGGATTTGCGGGAGGCAAAGCCCATGGCCGTCTCCTCGGTGATCAAGCCCTGCTCAAACAGGTGGTGTACGATGAAATTGTCAAACGTGGTCATACCGAAGGCCGTGCCGGCCTCCATCATGTCGTAAAACGTTTTGCCCTCGGATTCGCCGTTTAAAATCGAATCCTTGACCCGCAGGCTCGTGCGCAGCATTTCAAAGGCCGCCACCCGGCCGCCGCCGGCCTTGGGCAACAAGCGCTGGCATACAATCCACCGCATGGCATCGGCCAAACGGATACGGATCTGATTTTCTTCTTCCGTATTAAACATCCCGAGGATGCGGTTGACGGTCTGCCCGGCATCGACGGTATGGAGTGTGGTCAACACGAGATGGCCGGTTTCGGCAGCCGTCAGACCGATTTCAACGGTTTCCCGATCCCGCATTTCGCCGACCAGGATCACTTTGGGGGCCTGGCGCAGCGCAGCGCGCAATCCATGGGCAAAGGTATCAAAATCTTTTCCCAGCTCCCGCTGGTTAAAGGTGGCCTTTTTATGAGAATGCACGAATTCGATGGGGTCTTCGAGGGTCACCACGTGGAGGGAGTGGTTTTTGTTGATCTCCTCGAGAATCGAGGCCAGCGAGGTGGTTTTACCCGTTCCCGTGGCGCCGGTGACGAAAACAATGCCGTTTCTTTCCCGGGCGATGTCGAAAAAGGATTTGGGCAATCCCAGTTCCCGGATGGTGGGCACCCGGGTTTCCAACTGCCG
>JBNJEA010000162.1:0-6405 GCA_051745395.1 Thermodesulfobacteriota bacterium
GGCGAGGTCAACGGCCATGTCCGGGGTTGGTGCTACTTCTTCGATCCCAACAAGGGCATCGGCTACATGCGCTACCTGTCGCGCATCGACCGCGGCCTGTGGCTGACCGACAAGCGCCGCAACCCGGATTCTCCCTATGAGTCCGCCTTTTTTCACTTTTCCCGGCTCGCCGATGAATCCGTTACCGACAAGCTGCCCAACCGGGACCTTATTTTCGAATTCCGCCTGACCCCGTCGGACCGGAAAGCCGACGAATATACGGCCACCGAGATCGTCCGGGTATCATAGGGTGCGAACGAAAAATCCCGGTTTTCGTGCAGGCACTATACAGGGAATCTGACCGCTTTTACAATTTAAGGGTTGCCATTTCCCTTTCGTATTGCGTAAAAAGAATCCAAAATTTTAATGAAAATCAAAAATCCGATCAAATCGTGCCCATAGACGCGATGCCGGCGCAAGCGCGCCAAAACCGAGGCAACCACCCCGCGGAAAGGAGCCAACATGCCGAAACGCACAGACATCTCAAAGGTTTTAATTATCGGGTCCGGCCCCATTATCATCGGCCAGGCCTGTGAATTTGATTATTCGGGCACCCAGGCGTGCAAGGCCCTGCGTTCGCTGGGCTATGAAATCGTGCTGGTCAACTCCAACCCGGCTACCATCATGACCGACCCGGGCATGGCCGATGTTACCTACATCGAACCGTTAAACGCCGAAAACCTGGCCCGGGTCATCGAAAAAGAACGCCCGGATGCCCTGCTGCCCAACCTCGGCGGCCAGACCGGACTCAACTTGTCCTCGGAGTTGGCCGAATCCGGCGTGCTCGACAAGTACGGCGTCCGCCTCATCGGCGTCAACCTCGGCGCCATCGAACGCGGCGAAGACCGCACGGCATTTAAGGAAACCATGGACCGCCTGGGCATTGAAATGCCCCAGAGCCGGGCGGTCGACAGCGTGGAGGACGCCGAGGCCATTGCCGCCGAACTCGGCTATCCTGTGGTGGTGCGGCCGGCCTACACCATGGGCGGCACCGGCGGCGGGCTGGTCTACAATGTGGAAGAGCTGCGAAACATCGCGGCACGCGGGCTGGCCGCCTCCATGATCGGCCAGGTATTGATCGAGGAATCGGTGCTGGGCTGGGAAGAACTCGAGCTCGAAGTGGTCCGCGACGAAAAAAACCAGCTCATCACGGTCTGCTTCATTGAAAACGTGGATGCCATGGGCGTGCACACCGGCGATTCCTACTGCACGGCGCCCATGATGTCCATCGATGCCGACTTGCAGGACCGGCTCCAGCGGTTTTCGTATGCCATTGTCGAGGCCATCGAGGTCATCGGCGGCACCAACATCCAGTTCGCCCACAACCCCGAAACCGGCCGGGTGGTGGTCATCGAAATCAACCCGCGCACGTCACGCTCCTCTGCGCTGGCCTCCAAGGCCACGGGCTTTCCCATCGCCTTTGTTTCCTCGCTTTTGGCCGGGGGCATGACCATGGACGAAATCCCCTACTGGCGCGACGGCACCCTGGAGAAATACACGCCCGGCGGCGATTACGTGGTGGTCAAGTTCGCCCGGTGGGCCTTTGAAAAATTCGTCGGCGTAGAGGACAAGCTCGGCACCCAGATGCGGGCCGTGGGCGAGGTCATGAGCATCGGCAAACATTACAAGGAGGCCTTGCAGAAGGCCATCCGATCGCTTGAAATCGGCCGCTACGGGCTCGGGTTTGCCCGGGATTTCAACGAAAAGTCCCTGGACGAACTTTTGGACATGCTCGGCACCCCCACCAGCGAGCGCCAGTTCATCCTGTACGAGGCCCTGCGCAAGGGCGCCGACATCGGCCGCCTCTACGAAATCACGCGGATCAAGCCCTGGTTTATCGAAAAAATGAAGGAACTCGTGGAAGTAGAAGAACAGATCCTGCAATACAGGGGGCAACTGCCGCCGGATGACCTGCTGATCGCCGCCAAAAAAGACGGCTTTGCCGACGGGTACCTGGCCATGTTAACCGGCGTTTCCGAAGCCGAAATCCGAAAGAGGCGAAAAGCGCTCGGCATGGTCGGGGCCTGGGCCCCGGTGCCCGTTTCCGGGGTCGAAAACGCCGCCTATTACTATTCCACCTACAACGGCAAAGACCAGGTGGAAGTATCGGACCGGAAAAAAATCATGGTCTTAGGCGGCGGGCCCAACCGGATCGGCCAGGGCATCGAGTTCGACTACTGCTGCGTGCATGCCGCCTTTGCCATCCGGGAGGCCGGCTATGAGTCGATCATGGTCAACTGCAACCCGGAGACGGTCTCCACGGACTATGACACCTCGGACAAGCTCTATTTCGAGCCGCTGACCGTGGAAGACGTCCTGGCCATCTATGAAAAGGAGAAGCCCGAGGGCGTGATCGTCCAGTTCGGCGGCCAGACGCCCTTAAACATCGCCTCGGAGCTCGAAGCCGCGGGGGTCAAGATCCTGGGCACCTCCCCGGAGGTCATCGATCTGGCCGAAGACCGGGACCGTTTCCACCAGATCGTCAGCAAACTCGGCATTCCCCAGCCGGAATCCGGCATGGCCCATTCCTTTGAACAAGCCCTCGATATCGCCCAAAAAATCGGGTATCCCCTGATGGTCCGTCCCTCCTATGTGCTCGGCGGCCGCGCCATGGAAATCGTTTTGGATGAAGACATGCTGCGGCATTACCTGTCCCGGGCGGTGGATGTATCGCCGGAGCGGCCCGTGCTGATCGACAAGTTTCTGGAATCGGCCATCGAGGCCGAAGCCGACGCCATCGCCGACGGCACCGACGCCTTCGTGCCGGCGGTCATGGAACACATCGAGGAAGCCGGGGTGCATTCCGGCGATTCGGCCTGCGTGATCCCGCCGGTCAGCATTCCGCCCAAGCACGTGGACACGATCATCGACTATACCCGGAAACTGGCGGTGGAATTCGGGGTCGTGGGTTTGATGAACATCCAGTACGCCATTGCCGACGACATGGTCTATATCCTGGAGGCCAACCCGCGGGCCTCGCGCACCGTGCCGATTGTCTCCAAGGTCTGCGGCTACGCCATGGCCAGCATCGCCACGAAAATCCTGCTCGGCGCGCACCTGGCCGATTTCGGGCTGAAACGCAATATTTTCCCCCACTACGGCGTCAAGGAAGCCGTATTTCCGTTTAACATGTTTCCCGAAGTCGACCCCCTGCTGGGACCGGAAATGCGCTCCACCGGCGAGGTCCTGGGACTGGCCGACTCTTCCGGCATGGCCTTTTTCAAGGCCCAGGAAGCCACCAAGACCCCGCTGCCGGTCGAAGGCAGCATCCTGATCACCGTGGCCGACCGGGACAAATCGAGCGTGCTCGAACCGGCGCGCCGGTTTCACGAACTCGGCTTTACCATCTACACCACCAGCGGCACCCAAGCGTTTCTCGAAAAACACGGCATCGCCTCGAAGGTATTGAAAAAACTCGGCCACGGCCGGCCGGATATCGCCGATGCCATCAAAAACGACGAAATCCAGTTGGTCATCAACACCCCGAGCGGCAAGGACAGCCAGGACGACGACTCCTACATCCGCAAAACCGCCATCCGGTTCAAGGTGCCCTATATCACCACCACCGCTGCAGCCGTGGCCGCGGCCAAGGGCATCGAGGCGCGCCGGGCCGGGGAGCCGGAAGCCAAATCTTTGCAGCGCTACCACAACGATATCAAGGGCGTGGGCTGAAACGGCAGCCCACGCCCCCTTTTCCTGTATTTACTTTTTATTTCTAATAAAACAAAATTATGTAAAAATAGTATAAAACAACAGATCATGCATTCAATTCAAATCATAGATAGTACCTGAACCTACATTCAGGGGGAGAGGGGCTTGCATTGAATCAAGACGAGATCGAAAACCGGGACAAGGAACTGGTTCAGCGATTCCGCGCGATGATCCACTACAAAACACGCCATCAGGGCAAAAACCGGCGGATACTGCTGCCGGCTCTGCTGGTGCTGTGCTGTGCGGCCATTGTATTCATTGCCGGCTATACGGGACGGAAGGCACCTTCACCCCCCGCTCAAAACACAATCAAAAACACCCGGACAGTCAAGATCAAACACCCGACTGCGTCGGCTGCCGAAAACTCGGGAAAAACCGCAAAAAAGGCGTCTTCATCCGCCGAACAATCCAAAACCGATGAAAAACAGGCCCAAGCCGATGGCTCGGCCGAACCTCAGGCCGAAGCGGATCCTGCCTCCCCGCCTCCGAAAAAATCACCGCAAAAGTCGCCTGCGGAAAAAAAAGCAACGCATGCAGACGAAGCAGAACCTTCAAGCACCGGGCGGGCCGACAAATCCGACGCACCGGAAGCGGTGTCCGAACCGGGAAAACAACCGGAAGAAGCCGCACAACCCGAAACTCCTGCACCCCGGCCCCGGATTGCCTCCCTGGTCACCTGCCGGGGCGTGGAAAACAAGCAATACGCGCTGCCGAAAAAGTCCTTTTCATTGGCACCCGACGAGACCCAACCCGACGTCTGGGTCTGGATGGATGTGCGGTCAGAAAAAAACACCCTGCCCTACACGCTCCGGCACGTCTATTATGTCAACGGCGAGCATTACGCCGATGTTTCCCTGTCGATTCGCTATCCGCGAATGCGGACCTGGAGCAATGTGACGCTGACCCAAAAAAGTCTTACCGGTCAGTGGCGAGTCGATGTGGTCAACGCCGACGACCATGTCCTGGCACAAACCCGCTTTACGGTTGCACCGTAAGCGTGGCGGAGTCGAGCCCACCGGTGGCAGCCTGCGGTTTCGTTGTTCTTGTTTTTCAATGAGGCCTATGATAAAAAGTTCTAAAACGGTTTTGATTTGTTTGCGTGCGATCCATTGCAAAAATTTTTTCAGGTGTTTTTCCTTGACTGCCAGAGTCCGCTTACATGCCTGCCTTTTACTTTTTTTCATCCTGGTCCCGGCGCTGCTGCTTTTCGGATGCGATGCGGCTTCAAACCGGGGCGGCGGCAGTGAACACCGCTTGGAACGGATTCAAAAAAAGGGCAAAATCTCCGTACTGACCCGCAATGCGCCCACCACCTATTACATCGATCGGGAAGGCAACCCCAGCGGCCCGGAATATGACATGGTCGAAGCTTTTGCCGAATCGATCGGCGTAACGGCCGAATACAAGATCGAGCCCACCATAAACGACATCTTGACCGCCCTGAAAAACGGCGAGGCCGACCTGGCAGCCGCCGGTTTGACCATTACCCCCGAACGAAAGAAAAACTTCCGCTTCGGCCCGCCGTACCAGGAAATCACCCCCCAGGTGATCACCCGAAGAGACCGCCTCCAGCCGGAGTCCATTGCCGAACTAGTGGGTCTGAATTTAAAAGTAATCGCCAACAGCAGTTACACGGAGCGGCTGCAAAACTTAAAGAATACGAAATACCCGGCGCTTTCCTGGATTGAATCGGATTACCAGGATACCGAGCAGCTTTTGCGTGCGGTCTGGGCAAAAAAAATCGACGCCACCATTGCCGACTCCAATATCCTCGACATCAACCGACGCTATTATCCCGAGCTCATCGCCCCGATCAATCTCGGACGGGCCCAGCAACTCGGCTGGGTTCTGCCCGAAAACAGCAAACACCTCGAGGCCGCCATCGTCGAATGGCTGGAAAAATTCCGAAAAAAAGGCCGCCTGGCCCAGTTGCATGAAAAATACTACGGTTTTTTCAAGGTTTTCGACTACGTGGACATGCGCCGCTACATCCGGCGTATCGACCAGCGATTTCCCCAATACCGGCAGTATTTCCAGCAGGCCGCCGAAAAATATGATCTGCCGTTTATATTGCTGGCCGCGCAGGGATACCAGGAATCGCACTGGAATGCCCTGGCCAGAAGCCCGACCGGCGTGCGCGGCATCATGATGCTCACCCTGAACACGGCCCAGGCAATGGGGGTCTCCAACCGCCTGGATCCGAAACAAAGCATTTTCGGCGGGGCGCAATACCTGGCAAAGCTCAAAAAGCGCTTTTCCGACGAAGTCACCGAACCCGACCGGACATGGCTTGCCCTGGCCGCCTACAACGTGGGGCGGGGACATTTGCACGATGCCCAGCGCCTGGCCCGCCAGTCCGGGCTCGACCCGCATTCCTGGAGAGACATCAAGAAGGTGTTGCCCCTGCTTTCGGAAAAACGCTACTACAAAGACCTCAAATATGGTTATGCCCGCGGTTCGGAGCCGGTGCGCTATGTCCAGCGCATCCGGCAATACAAACACATTCTGGAAAACGAACTGAATAAAAAGCCTACCGATGATACGCTGGCGCGGGAAAGTTCGAAGTAACTTGAGGTTTAAGGTTCGAGGTTTGAGGTTTGAGGTTCGAGGTTTGAGGTTCGAGGTTTGAGGACTGAGGTTTGAGGTTGGGGGTAT
>JBNJEA010000044.1:0-22373 GCA_051745395.1 Thermodesulfobacteriota bacterium
CTGCCATCAACGAATTACCATCGCCGGTGACTCTCTCCGCCCCCCGGCCCGCTCTGCGGCGCTGCCTGACGAATTCGGCCGGACGAATTCGGATTGATGGATGTCTGGAAAAGACTTATATTTTAAGTGCAGGGCGGAGAATGGAGGGCTGGAGGGCCACTTCCGTATTTTCCTTTCACATCCTTAGAGAAAAAGCATCCGGACTTTCTTACATCAAGCCCCGCCGCCTGGCATCGATGACGGATTTTCTCTCTATTTTCCCCAAAAAACTGGAAAGGCAAAAACCGCATGCCGTTTAACACCCATTATGGAAAACTGTATTGTTCCTTCTGCGGCAAGGCCCAGTATGAGGTCAAACAACTGATTGCAGGACCTTCCGTCTATATCTGCAACCAGTGCGTCCGGTTATGCAAGCAATTTCTGGAGGATGAAGAAAATGCCGGCGCCGAAAGGCTTCTTTCCCATATTCCCACACCGGCGGAGATCAAAGGCCTGCTCGACAATTATGTCATCGAGCAGGAGCCGGCCAAAAAGGTCCTGGCCGTGGCCGTCTACAACCATTACAAACGCCTGGAAACCCAAAACAGGCCCCGGCAGTCGGTGGAACTGCAGAAAAGCAACATTTTGCTCCTCGGCCCCACGGGTACCGGCAAAACCCTGCTGGCCCAGACCCTGGCCCGGTTTTTAAACGTGCCGTTTGCCATCGCCGATGCCACATCGCTGACCGAAGCCGGCTACGTGGGCGAAGACGTGGAAAACATCGTCCTTTCCCTGCTGCAAAACGCCAATTACGACATCGATCAGACCCAGCGGGGCATTATCTATATCGATGAAATCGACAAAATCGCCCGCCGGTATGACGCGGCATCGGCCCGGGATGTTTCCGGGCAGGGCGTACAGCAGGCACTGCTGAAAATCCTGGAAGGCACCACCGCCAGCCTGCCGCCCAAAGGCGGCCGAAAGCATCCCCAACAGGATTTTATCAAGGTCAACACCGCCAATATCTTGTTTATTTGCGGCGGCACCTTCAACGGGCTGGAGGCGATTATCCAAAAACGACACGGCGCACGGCAGATGGGATTCGGAGCAAACATTGCCGGCACAAGCCGGAGCTTGCCCGGACAGATACTGCAGCATGCCCGGCCCGAAGACCTTTTGGGATTCGGCCTCATCCCGGAATTTATGGGCCGCCTGCCGATTATCGCCACCCTGCACGAGCTTTCCGAACCGGCTTTGATCCGGATTTTAGAGACACCCCGAAATGCGCTGGTCAAACAATACAAAAAACTCTTCGAAATCGAAGGCGTGCGCCTGCGTTTTACCAACGACGCACTCCGGGCCGTCGCTTCAGTGGCAATCAAACGCAAATCCGGCGCCCGGGGGCTGCGGGCCATCATGGAGACCTGCATGCTCGATATCATGTATGAACTGCCCTCGGATCCACATGCAGTGGAATGCCTGATCACGGAAGACGTCATCCGACACCGGGCCCGGCCGGTAATTTCCTGTCAGCGCCACCGCCGGCAGGCGTGAGTAAAAATCGCTCAAGTCAGCCAAAACCTGCCCTGAAAATAAAATCCCCGCGTTTCTTCGCAGAAACCGCTTGTCCATAAGCCGATGAGACTGGTAAATTGCGGATCATTTTTCAAAGGCTTCACCTGTTTTTGCAATACAGATTCACAGCGGAGAATCGGCCATGGGCTTACAGATCGTGCTGCTGGTGGCAGGCTTTGTCATGCTATACTGCGGGGCCGGCTGGCTGGTGAAAGGCTCGGCGAACCTGGCCCGTAGCCTTGGCATCACCCCGGTGGTCATCGGGCTGACGGTGGTGGCCTTCGGCACCTCGGCGCCGGAACTGGTGGTCAGCGTGGTCTCGTCGATCGCGGATAAAAGCATGATCGCCATGGGCAACGTGGTCGGCAGCAACATCTGCAACATCGCCCTGGTTCTGGGGGCGGCGGCTTTTATCATGCCGCTTGCCGCCGACCGGTCCGTAATCCGCCGCGACATTCCGCTGATGCTCGCCATTTCGACCTACCTGCTGATCCTGTCTTTGGATTCCACCATCTCCCGGATGGAAGGCGCCAGCCTGTTTGCCGGGGTGATCGGATACACGGTGTTTAATTACTATGTATCGACCCGGCAGGCCGGCAAACCCGCCCAAAACCCGGATGCCGCAGTTAGAGCCGATCCGGCCGCCGAAGTCGAAGAAATTGATTATATCGAGTCCCGGCCCCGGCAGATTGTCCTGATTGTCGCCGGCATTGCCGGCGTGGTCATCGGCGCCCAAGTGTTAATCGATTCCGCGGTGGTAATCATGAAGACCCTGGGGGTGAGCGAAAAGTTCATCGGGCTGACCATCGTGGCCCTCGGCACCTCTCTTCCCGAGCTGGCCACCTCCGTGGTGGCCGCCATGAAAAAACAGATGGACATCAGCATCGGCAACCTAATCGGCAGCAATGTCTTCAACATTTTAAGCGTTATCGGCGCAGCCGGCATGGTGCGCCCCATTTCCATTGCCGGGGGCTTTTTCGAAAGCGGCCTTTTCATCGACTACCTGGTAATGATGGCCGTCAGCGCCCTGCCCTGGCTGCTGATGCGGAAAAACCGCCTCATCGGCAGAAGCGGCGGCGCCCTGCTGCTGGCGTGTTATGCCGGCTACATCAGCTACCTGGTTTATGGCGGGTAAAAACGGTATGAATCGATAGACAATGCAATCGAGTATAAAAATCATATATTGCAATTCCTTCTTATTTGACTCCGGATTCGATCTGCTCATATGATTGATCCTCATAAAACTGTAACTTGCTTGAATCACCGAATCTCTTGACAAGTTTTTTCGTGCCTACATTCGTGCCTACAATTGTTTATCATTCAATTGTTTATCATTTGCATGACAACATTAAACCTTTAGAATTAGATGATTGAGGCTATCCATGAAAATCAGAATCAAAATCATTTCGGGTTTTCTGATTCTTGCGGTAATGCTGGCTGCTGCCGGAGCGGTTTCGATTTACGAACTGCGAAGTGTCGGATCATCGGTGCAGGCTTTATTGGACGACAACTATCGCAGCATCAGCGCTACAAAAAAAATGATCGAGTCACTTGAAAGACAGGACAGCGGGATGCTTTTGCTGCTTTCGGGCAAATGGAACAAGGGCCGGCAAACCATCCGGGCCGCTGACAAAAACTTTAAGCAGGCCTTAGAAACGGCAGCGAACAACCTGACGATTGAAGGCGAAAAAGCCTATGTGGAAAAAATCAGAAAGGCCTACCGGCAATACAGCCGCTTATGGGAGCAGCGCATCGTGGCCACGACATATGAAGACAACCTTGGGTGGTACTTCAATAAAGCCCATAGCGCCTTCAAATCGGTCAAGGTGGCGACACAGGATTTAATGGATATTAACGACAAGGCCATGTATGAAACCGCATCAGATTTAAAACAGCGGGCGCATCGTGCAGTGATGCCGGGCATTATCGCCATCCTGTCGGCGCTGGTATTTACGTTACTGTTTAATTATTTTGTCAATACCTATATTGTCACTCCGATTCTAAGCATTATTACATCCATCAACAATTTTCTCAGAAGTGATGAGCCGATCTCGGTAAAAATTGATTCCAGGGACGAGCTGGCCGACCTGGCCGCATCGGTCACCGGCTTGGCCGCTATGGCGAAAAAATCTAAAGAAAAATATTGAACTCGATTTCAATATCCTGTGGTGAACAAAAGGCCGCCTTAAATCATGAGACCCCCAATTGTACTGCGCTATATCGGTTTCGTCCTGCTGTTTAATGCCTTATTCCTGCTTCTTGCGGCGATAGTATCGGTATTTACCGGCGCCTCGGCGTTGGTGCCGCTTTTATACAGCGCTGTGGTTACAGGCTTAATAGGGGTCTTTCCCATCATTTACGTTCCACCCGTTGAAAATATTCAGAATGACGAGGGATTGGTGATTGTCGTGGCCGGCTGGCTGTTGTCATTTTTGATCGGGGCCTTGCCGTATGTCATGTGGGGCGGACAATTTACCTTGACCAACGCATGGTTTGAAAGTGTTTCGGGGTTTACGACAACCGGGTCATCGATCTTGACCAATATTGAATCCCTGCCGGTCGGACTGCTGCTATGGCGGTCCATGACGCACTGGATCGGCGGTATTGGCATTATCGTTTTCATGCTTGCCGTAACCCCCTCAAGCGGTCAGGTGGCCATGATTCTGTATAAAAATGAAATTTCTTCGCTGGCCGTCGAAAACTTTCGATACAGGACCCACAAGACGTTTCATATTCTATTGATCGTCTATGTGGGATTGACCCTTTTGGAAATTCTTTTCCTGCTGATAGCCGGCATGGGCTTATTCGATGCCATCACGCACGCTTTTGCCACGATTGCCACCGGCGGTTTTTCTCCCCGCAATACCAGCATCGCTTATTTCAACAACCCTGTGATCGAATGCATCCTCATGGTATTCATGGTGCTGTCCGGCATTCATTTTGCCGTCATTTTTTTAAGTGTTACGGAAGATATCCGCAAAATATGGAAATCGGTCATTGTCCGGTATTATTTGGCAGCTTTGGCAATCGGTGTGCTGCTGGTCTGCATAAATATATGGGGAGATATTTATGAAAATTTCTGGGAAGCACTGCGCTACGGGGCTTTCCAGGCGATCTCATTGGGCACGAGCACCGGATTTGCCACCACGGACACCAATATTTGGCCCGGTTTTTCGAAATTGCTCCTTATCTTTTTCTCGCTTCAATGTGCCTGTGCGGGTTCAACCTCGGGAGGTATCAAGGCCGACCGGATTTTGGTCCTCTGGAAAAGTTTTGTCGGGCATTTTTTAAAAATCAAACACCCCAAGGCCGTTGTGGCATTAAAACTGGACCGGACGGTTATCGAATCGCCCGTGGTAGAAGCAGCGCTTCTTTATATCATTGTTTACATGGGCGTGGTATTCATATCCAGCCTTATTCTGACCTTTATCGGTGTGGATATCATGTCTGCGTTTTCCGGCTCTGTTGCCGCCATGGGCAACGTCGGGCCGGGATTCGGAATGGTGAGCTCGCTTTCGAATTTCGCCATGCTGCCGGATGCCGGCAAATGGGTGTTGACTATTGTGATGCTGCTTGGTCGACTAGAGATTTTCGGCCTATTGTTATTTCTGTTTTATCGATTGATTCGCTGAGCAACTCTACTTGCAAGGCCCGTCAATATTGCCGGGCATGCTAAAATTTGCACATTCCCTCCGCCATATTATTCTTATTAAAAACAAACTGCTTTGCGGCCAAAATTTAATCTGTAACCAAAAGGGTAAACAATGCCAAAGGTTGAAATTTATACGACACGAACATGTCCGTATTCCCTCAAGGCCAAAGCGTTACTGGAAGGAAAAGGCCTTTCCTATTCAGAATTTCGTATAGAAGGCGATCCGGATCGGACTGCCGAAGCAAAACAAAGAAGTGGCGGGCGTGAAACAGTACCTCAAATATTCATAGATAACGAGCATATTGGCGGGTATCACGAATTGAGCACAATGGAGCGGGAAGGACGACTTGATCGCATGCTCGGACTTTCATAGGAAGAAAGCCTTGTGTTGCAGCAGCAAATGTGGGGAAAGTACCCAAAAAACAGTACTCTTTTAATGACCCCCCAACCAACAACCGTTAAGGATGTGGTTCAATTTTTGCGACCGATGACAGACGTTTCATTTTTTTCATCGGCGGTTAAGGTGTCATCGGAAAGGGGTTTGGCATCTTCTGCCGCGTTTGGTCCGGAAAGCACTTCCGCCTTGTAGAGCTGGCCGAGGTATTGGTTATACTCATTTTTCCTTTGACAGACAGTAGGCGGATGCGTTATTAGAATGAACGTTCGTTCTAATAAGATGCCGTTGCGGCATTTTTCACCGTTGAACCTGCAATGAAAACAGGAAGAAAATGATGACCGAAGCCTGTCCGATTTCGTTTGAAACCATCAATGAAAAAGTGGCCCGGGCCAATGGCGCCCTTACGGTGCTTTCCATGCTCGTTTTTCTGTTGACCCCGTTTAAGGCCATCGTCCTGATCCTGGGGGCGGACCTTTTGATCCGGGGTTTTGTAAAGCCTTCCTACAGTTTTTTCAGCCGCATCAGCCGGCACCTGCTGGAAGCCGCCAATGTCGAGCCGGCCATGACCAACGCCGGCCCCAAGATTTTTGCCGCAAAAGTGGGGTTTGTGTTCTGCTGCATTATCGCGCTGCTCTATTTTGCAAACCTTACGGCGGCAAGTGCTGTCGTTGCCGCGATGCTGATGGTTTTTGCGCTGCTCGAAGCCGCCTTCGGGTTTTGCGTGGCCTGCAAGATGTACCCGTATATGCCGGAATTTGTGAAATAAAACCCGAAGGGATGACAAAAATTGGAAGCGGGCATCAAAACCGACCGGCAGCGGCGCGTGCTGGAAACCGCACTGGCATTGTTTACGAACAAGGGGTATTTCAACACCTCGGTTCATGACATCCAGCGGACCGCAGACATCAGTATCGGCTCGATCTACCACCATTTCGGCAACAAGGAAGGAATTGCCCGGGCCATCTATGACGACCTGGTCGCGCAGATGACTGCGGCCGTTGTGCAGATCACGGCCGAATACGACACCCTATACCCGCGGGGAAAGGCGGTGGTGGCCTACCTGTTCGATATGGCCGAAAGCCGACCGGCGGCCATGCATTATATCCTCTACGCCCGGCACCGGGAGTTTCTGCCCGAGCAGACACCGATCTGCTCGTCGAAGCCCTTTGAACTGATCCAGGACATGGTCGGCCACGCCATGGCCGCCGGCGAAATCCGGCCCATAGAGGCGCCCGTGGCCTCGGCGGCCTTGTTCGGCGGCGCCATCCGCCTGATCCACCTGCGCCTGGACGGGGTGCTGGAAAAGCCGCTGCCCGACTATATTGCCGAGACCTGGCAGTGCGCCTGGCGGGCCGTGGCACCCTAAACCAAACCCCGACCCGAGGGCCGCCGTGCGGGAACCATATTGCCTTCTGCCATTTCATGTTAATTTTCAGGTTGGTGTTTCAAACCATTTAAACGGAGGGAAAAAATGGAAAATCCGATGCAGGTGCTGGAAAGTGTCCGCGGGTTCATGAAAAGCCGGATCATCCTGTCGGCAGCGGAACTCGATCTGTTTACCCGGATCGACCGGGGCACCGATACAGTGGAACCGCTTTGCCGGCAAACCGGTGCGGATATCCGGGGTCTGACCCGGCTGATGGATGCCGCGGTCGCCTGTGAACTGCTGGCCAAGGAAAACGATCGGTATCAGCTGACCGAGTCCGGCCGGTTGCTTTCGTCGGATCACCCGGAAAGCATTCTGCCCATGGTGCAGCACATGAACGAGCTCTGGGACGACTGGAGCTGTCTCACCGATACGGTTATCGAGGGCAAAAACACCAAAAAGACGGGCGTTTCCCAAAAAGACGACCCTTCACTTAAGGCGTTTATCGGGGCCATGCATGTCGTCGGCCGCAAGGTTTCCCGCAAGATTGCCGCCGACCTGGAGCTGTCCCCCTACAAACGGCTCATAGATATCGGCGGTGCCTCCGGGACCTACACCGTTGCCTTTCTGGAAAAAAACCCGGAAATGGAGGCGGTGATCTTTGATCTGCCCCGGGTCATCCCCCTTGCAAAAGCACGGATGGAAAACGAGGCCGTGGCCGACCGGGTGGCATTTTCCGCGGGCGATTACCATACCGATGAGCTTCCCGAAGGATGCGACCTGGCGCTGCTTTCCGCCATCATTCACCAAAACAGCCCAAAACAGAACCTGGCGCTGTATCAAAAGATTCACCGCGCACTTTTGCCCGGCGGCACGTTGCTGATCCGGGACCACATCATGGCCGAAGACCGGGCATCCCCCCCGGCCGGGGCGATCTTTGCCATTAACATGTTATCGGCCACCGAAGGCGGCGACACCTACACGCTGTCGGAAATACAACACAGCCTGGAAAAAGCGGGTTTTGCCGACGTGCGCCTGCTCCGGCAGGACGAACAGATGGACGGCATCGTGGCGGCGGAAAAACCGGCTTGACTTGTGCTTTGCCCCGCGCATTGAAGCCGAAACCAACGGGAGCCTGAATTGAGGGAAAACCAAGGCGGTTTGCTCCCTGTTGCTCAAAAAAACCGGATGCGGGTATTATTTCTGCCCGGAAACCCGGATCATGGCGCCGCTTTCGGGGACGGTGTCGAAACGGGCATAAAAACGGGCATCGTTGTGCACCTGGTGGCGGCTGAGGGCACGTGGGGCATAGGTGACGGATTTTTCGGCGATGATGTTTCCGTCAAGCCCCGTGATCGAAACCCGGATGGCGGATGCGAAAAGGCCCGGCAAACGGGACCGCCGGACATGGCCGAAAACCAGGAGACCCCCGTCGCGGATATCGCTTCTTACGAAAAAGAGTTTGAGACCGTCGGGGTTTTCCACGCGGATGGGATAGTATGGGCCGTCATTGGCCGCCGCGGCCGGGAAAGCCAGCAGCACAGGAAATATAAGGCAGAACAAAACCGCCGCTGCCTGCTTCGTTGGCCCTTTCATCGCAAACCTCCGTATGATTCTATTTAGTGCCCGAACGAAAACCAGGATTTTTCGTCAAGATCAAGGAAGGCGAAAATTTTAACCGCAGGCATACTCGAAGTATTCTGAGGATTAAAATTTGAGCCTGTCGAAGCGCAGCGAAGATCCCGCCTCGGGGACAAAGATATTGGCGAAAAAGACGGTTTTCGTTCAGGCACTATTTATGCACCGATTTCATGTCCTTAGCCATAACGATGCCGGACTGCTCGGAATTGGTATTGAAATAGGAAACAAAGCGGTCAATCTCTGCCGCCTGTTGCTGTTTGAGGTTCTGGGCCCATCGAAACCCGATCGGCTGATACCAGATTTTGGCCTGAATACGAAACGGTCCATCGCCCGGGGAGACGGGGATGACGTAGTTCACCGTATCGGTGCCGCCTGTAAAATCCGGGTCCTCATGCGCCGCGCCTTCAACGGCGATATCGCTATGCGCGCTGTCCTTGTCAAAGCCCCTGGGCAGAATGCGATTGTCCTTGACAAACCGGATGGCCTCTAAAAGGCCTGTGGTGACCCGGTCTTTCGGATCCACCATGATGACTTCGTAAACCTGCACCTGGCTTTCATCGTCTATTACGTTGTAATGGGGTTCATATCGCGTGCGGTCAGCATCGTTGATATTGCCGGCCACAGAGCCGTCGGGATTCAAGGCGCCGGATTCGAAAACCGTCTGCCCCTTGCGGTCTTTTACGGTCAGGTGAAGCCATGCCCGCCGGGAGGGGTAGGCGGTGGGCAGCTTGTGCCCGGCCAGATTCGTCAATTTCACCTCGGCCTCCAGACGGCCGCCGGACAATTCGGCGCGGTCAATGGCGAGCCGGGCCGAATCGGA
Source organism: Thermodesulfobacteriota bacterium (assembly GCA_051745395.1). Classification (GTDB taxonomy): domain Bacteria; phylum Desulfobacterota; class Desulfobacteria; order Desulfobacterales; family Desulfosalsimonadaceae; genus JBNJEA01. The sequence continues at coordinate 9,431 of JBNJEA010000044.1, forward strand.
GGTCAGGTTGCGGCTGGTTTGCTGTGATGCCCGGTCCAGGTCCTGGGGCAATGCGGTTACGCCCAGCTCTGCCCGATGTTGATTGAAAATTTTGAGCATGAAAAAATTGCCGCCCCGAAACACGTGGCGGGAAAAATTTTCCCGCTGCTGGCCGACAACGCTGGTAATCGCCATCTGTTTTTCAAGCTGCGGCATGTGACAGGACTGGCAACTTTGAGTTTCGTAGTAATCACTGTGCCGCCACTCCAGATAGGGGACCTGCTCCGGCAGGGTGCCGATCACCTCGCCATCCGGCCCCCGGGTATGCGTGTATAAGGTATGGCAGGAGCCGCAAAGCGAGGAATCCTGTACATGCCTGCCCTGTTGCGGCTTGAACCGGGCGGCGGACTGCATAATTTGCTTTCTGCCGGCGTCAATCTCATAGGGCCCGAAAATCGGCCGCTTTCCCGCCGGGGTTTGTTCATCCACGACAAAACCGGCGGTAAAACTTTCTTCCGTGCCGAGTTTTTCCGACTGGATCTGGTGGCACATGCTGCAGGAAACCCCCTCTGCTGCGATTGCCCCCATCGGTGTTCGCGCCTGCAGTACGGGCAGGTGGGCAAACACCTGCCCTTTGCCGCCGTTGGCCCTGTCCTGATACCGGGCCATCGGCATGTGGCAGGCCGAGCACTCGTCTTCAATGGACTTTGCGGCATCGGGATGCGCCAGTGTTTCCCGGCGCACAGATGCCTGCCAATAGGGGTCCTTGGCGGAATGCGCCATCATGGAGGACTGCCAGGAAAAGCCGATGGAAACATCCTGGCCGGCCTGTGTGACAAGGCCGTTATGGCAGGCCATGCATTTATCCGAGGTGGCAAACAGCTGCGGCACGGCCGCCGAAGCCGCTTTCTGCGCAGCCGCCGTGTGGGGCAGGAGCAACAGACAAGCCAGGATTGCCAGCCCGGCAGCAATAATCTGCTTACCATCCCACGAAAGCCGAGCCATCGAACCAGTCCCATAGCACATAAAACACATACTCCGTTTCCCGCGTGTCTGTATCGTTGATCGGAACCCGGGCGCCGGCCCCGAGCCGGACATTTTGCCGGGTGTTTAGGGCCACCTGAAGCTGGGGGGTCACGTCATAGTGGGTCGAACCCTCCGAGACAAGCTCTCTGGAGCCCAGCAGACCCACCATGGGCGACCAGGCACGCCCGTATTTGCCGGTAGATATCGAATGACCGAACGTGCCCCGCCAGAAGGCCTTTTCATTGGCTTCGTCATTATCAAATGGCAGCCCGAACCCGCCCTGCAGATGAAAGAAGCATTCTGCGGGCAGGATCTGGCCGTAGGACACATACGGCTCGAACACGGCGGTTCCGGATCCAAAGCCCTGCTCTTCTTCGCCGGTGGGGAAAAACAGTTCACCGCCCGCCGAGACAATGGCCCCGGTATCCAGGCTGGCATAGAGCACGCGCTTGGCGGCAATGCCGATATCGCCGACACTGGATTGCCATTCGGCATTACCGGCCGGATCCGATGCAGGATTTTCGGCCCACTCCAGGGGAACAATCAGCTCGAGCTGGTTTCTCGGACCGATGCGCTGTTCATAGATAATTTTACTGGAAAAGCTGTTTAAGCCGTCCGTGTCGATCGTGTTGGAGATCACCAGTTCATCTTCCGGAAACGCCTTGGTGGTCACCAGGGGCCGGGGCAGGTTCAGTTCCCCCCGGGGCCACTTTTTGTTGTCGCAGAAGGTGCGGATGTGTTCGAGGATCTTTTGGACCTGGGGCTTTGTCAGGGCTTCGCCGAAAGCGGGCATCAACTCGGAAAAAGCCCGGGACGGCCCGCCCTCCCTGATCACGTAGGCCCAGTCCCCATTCGGCTCCCGTGGCGCGAATTGGCAATCCGTGAAATCCGGCGGCGAGAGATCAAAACCCAGCTGGGTTTGCGGCGCCCCCGTTCCGTCGCTGCCATGACAGGCGGCGCAGGCCCTTTGGTAAAGCGCTTTGCCGGACAAACCGGGCTTTAAGATTTGGTTTTTGCCCCAGGCACCGGAAAAAAGGAAAAACAATGTGAGGAGGAAAACGAAGGCAAAAAATAACGTCTGCGAATAACGGCGGAACATCGGAGTGATACCTTCTTGGCTTCAGTTTTGGTAGAAATCTGTATTTTCCAGATTATAATCAAAAAGCTAATCGGAATAATGAGCGTGTCAAAAAATTTCTATAGCGGCAGCTCATTTCAATTGGTGTTCGAATGTTTCGCTTCCCGAAGGATGCGACCAGCCGCTGCTTTCTTCCGCCATCATTCACCGGAACAGCACCTGTCCGGATTTTCTGCTTGCCGATGATCACGCTTTTTTTTGATATATCTGAGATCATTTGATAGTATTTTCGCAAGACATCACTTCGCGCCATGCTCAGGAGTAAATGATTCAATGAAATGGAGACCCGCCGTGAAAAAATGTATCCCGATTCTTTTAACCGTTATCATTTTACTTTGCCTGTTATTGCCCCTTCCATTACAAGCCGGCCCAAACAATGCGCTGTCGAAAGGGCAGACGATCTATGTGCCGGCGTATTCCCATATTTACAGCGGCGACAGGGAAAAGCCGTTTTTATTAACCGTGACGTTAAGCATCAGAAGCATCGATCCAAATTATTCCCTTCAAGTCACCGGCGTGGATTATCACGAAACCCAGGGGGACTTTCTGAAAAAGTATCTGGATAAACCCTTGACATTAAAGCCGCTGGAATCCATCCGGTATGTGGTGCCCCAAAGCGACAGCAGCGGCGGTTCAGGGGCGAATTTCATCGTAAAATGGCGATCCGAAAAACAACCGGTCAACCCGCCGATAGTCGAAACCATAATGATCGGCACCCAAATCCAGCAGGGCATTTCCTTTACCTCCCGGGGCCGGGTTGTCCAGGATTCCCGGCCTTAGGGCCACTTGCCATCCACTTTTGATCAAAACACCTGAACGGAAATGATATGGGCTCCATCGGCATCGCCGCCGATATCGTCTTAATCGTCCTATCCTCGCTGATCGGGGGCATTGTCGCCCACTGATTGCGGCAGCCGTTGATACTGGGCTACATTATCGCCGGTGTACTCATCGGGCTGCATACCGGCGGCATTACGGTCACCAGCCTCCACGAAATCGAAAAGCTTGCCACTGGCCGAGGGAGAAACCGCAAAAGGACACAATGGGTAAAAAAAATCAAAACGCCGATTTGACGGGCACCAAGCCGATTTTCAATTTACGGTCCAAAATTTTGTTTATTTTTGTGGTTCTCGCCCTTGTTCCCCTGACGATCATCGGATGGTTCTCGCTTAAAACCACCGAAGAGCTGATCGTCAGCATGGTCTTGCGGCAGCTGGAAAATGTGGCCGATGACAAAAAAGCCATTCTCGAGCGGTGGCTGGATGAGCGCAAGGCGGACCTGATGGTCATGGCCGGGACATCGCTTGTCCAATCGATGAAGCCGGAAAAGATGACCCCCTATCTTGAAATTATTCAAGACAAATACGGTGTATACAAGGAACTGACGGTCGTTTCCGCGGCGGGCAATATTGTTTTCAGCACCAGCGGCCAACCGTCCGTGTCCGGGCCAAACCACCGAATCCGGTATAAAGCCAGAGAGCGGCTTTTTATGTCCAACATCTCCTATGTGCCCGAAGCCAATGAATCCTCTTTTTTCATCGCAGCCCCCATTCGGGGTCCGTCCGGCGATCTGGCCGGCACCATCTACGGCCGTGTCGGCACCCAGAAGATCATTTTCCATATCCTGAGCGTGTCGCTGGGCGAAACGGGCGAATGTTACCTGGTGGACAAGGAGGGCCGGTTCCTGGCCCACAAGCAGCCCCATCGGATCTTAACGGAAAACATATCCCAGTCGGAGAGCTTTCGAAACATATTTGAAAAAAGGGATCGGAACGAACCCTACCTGGATTACCGTGGGATTGAAGTGCTGGGCACCTCCATGAAGGTGGGGGGAACGGATTGGTATCTTGTGGTGGAACAGGACCGGCAAGAGGCGTTTGAAAGTGCGGCAACCCTGAAGCGTATGGCATTTCTGACCCTTTTGTTGTTTATCGGCTGCGCGTTGATGCTGACCTGGATGATTTCCTATCACATCGTCCGCCCGATTCGATCCCTCAGCCGATACGCAAGCATGATCGGTGAATCCAGATTCGACAGTCCGGCGATCCGAATCAACCGCCGGGATGAAATCGGCATGCTGTACCGTGCGTTTCAGGATATGTCGGAAAAGTTGAAGCTGCGGCATCATCAACTGGAACAAAAGGTGGATTTAAAGGAAGCCGAGCTCAAGGAAACCGATCTGATCCTTAAGAAAACCAAACTCATAGCAGAGCGATCCGAAAAACTGGCGGCAATGGGAAGGATGGGGGCAGCCGTGGCCCACGAGATCAGAACCCCGCTGACCTCCCTTAAACTCTTCATGGAATCCATTGAAGCAGAAGCCCAGATTTGCCCGGAGGACGAGGAGGACTTCCAGGTCGCCATGAAGCAGATCAACCGCATCGAGGCGACAATCAACCGGTTTCTTGACTTTACAAAACCCCAGGAACTTGTGTTTTCAGAAATTTCTCTTGCCGAACTGGTCGAAGATGTGCTGATTATGGTCCGGCCGATGATCAAAAGGCAGGAATGCAGCCTGGATATCAGCACCGATGAAGCACTGCCGCCCATTTATGGCGACAGGAAACTTTTGGCCGAAGCCCTGGTCAATTTATTGGTCAACGCAATGGAGGCCATCAAAGGCAGCGGCCGGCTTTCGATCACTGTAAAACAGGATGATTTCACCCTAAAAGGCCAAAACATCCCCTGTCTTAGAATCGATATCAGCGATACCGGCCACGGCATCGCCGAAGAGCAGATCGAAAATCTTTTTGAGCCGTTTTTTACGACAAAAGCATCCGGTACCGGCCTGGGCCTGCCACTGGTGCTCAACACCATTCAAAACCACGGCGGCGTCATCCGGGTCAAAAGCCGGGTCGGCCAGGGCACCACGTTTTCGATTTATATGCCATTACACAAAAATCAACCATTACATGATGCCGATGGAAAACATTCTACTCATTGATGACGACGACGGGCTGGTGCACTTCCTGAGCCGTTTCTTCCGGAGAAAAGGCTATGCGGTCACCGCATGCGCCGATGGCAGGGCGGCGATCGACACACTCGGCGGGCAGAGTTTTGACCTGATCCTGCTGGATTACAAGATGCCGGAAATCAATGGCTTGGACACATTGACGGCCATCAAGGATATCGAAGTAAAAACCCCCGTTATCTTGATGACTGCATACGGCACCACAGAGCTGGCAATCGAGGCCATGAAGCGCGGGGCCTATGATTACCTGGTCAAGCCCTTTGAGCGCAAGGACCTCAACCGCATCGTCGGCGAAGCCCTCCAGGTCAACCGGCAGATGAAGGAAGTGGTCCGGATACCGTCCTCAGAGGCGACGACTGAAACTGCTTCGGACAAGACTTCGCTGCAGCTCATCGGCAGCAGCCGGGAAATGCAGGAAATCTACAAACTGATCGGCCAGGTCGCGGAAAAAGACGTGCCGATCCTGATTACCGGTGCAAGCGGCACCGGCAAGGAACTGGTCGCAAAGGCGATCTACCACCACAGCCGCCGAAAAGACAAGCCGTTTATGGCGATCAACTGTGCGGCCATACCGGAATCGCTTTTTGAAAGCGAACTCTTTGGTCACGAACGGGGTGCGTTTACCGGCGCGGACCGGACCTATATCGGCAAGATCGAAAGATGCCACGGCGGCACCCTGTTTTTGGATGAAATCGGTGAGATGCCCCTGCCGTTGCAGGCCAAACTGCTGCGGGTTTTGCAGGAACAAGAAGTCGAGCGCCTCGGCAGCAGCCAAAGCATCGGTGTCGATGTCCGCATTCTTGCCGCAACCAACAAAGACCTTGAAAATGCGGTGGCAGAACAAATTTTCAGGAAAGACCTGTACTGGCGGTTAAACGTAATTTCTTTCAACCTGCCGCCGCTTGCGGAGCGGGCCGGGGATATCCCGGAACTGGTAAATTACTTTTTAAAGCGGTTTGCAGCGGAATACGGCCGGTCGATATGCTACATGTCCGAAGCGGCCATGAATAAAATTGTCGCCTATCCTTGGCCGGGCAACGTGCGGGAGCTTGAAAACTGCATCCGGCGCGCTGTATTGTTGGCCACCGGCGATGTGATTGCCGAAGGCAATTTAAAGATCCCCCAGTCCGGGGGGGCCGATTCCGGCGGCTCCACAATAAGCCGGGAGCAGTTGATCGACGGCCTGAAAAACAAATTGGAAGAAATCATTCCGGAAATCCTGCGCCTGTCCACCGACGACGCCCATGCCAATATCATCGAATTAGTGGAGGAAACGCTGATTGTCAAAGCGCTTGAAGCCTGCGGCAACAACCAGGTCCAGGCCGCCAAAATGCTGGGCATCAGTCGAAATACCCTTCGGCATCGTTTAAAAAGGCAACTCGAAAAACACCCGGAGACTTCTTCGGACATGGGACAGGACCGAAAATGAACGGGATTGCGACAGCATCTTTGCTTCTGATTAAATCCTGCCCTTCCGTGTTCAATTCTTAAACACCCCCGCCCGATTTTGCTGTACCGGCGGAAACCATACTTTTCTAAGGCCGCACCAACCCCGCCTCAGGCAAATGTCTGTTCATTTTACCATCAAAGCCCCGTTTTCAAAACAATATAGAACCGCCTGCTCTTCACACGAAAACCATTAAATTTCATAAAGTTATAATAAAATACTATTTTTTGTACTATCCGGCACAATTTCTGCTCTATATGCCTGAACACCGGGCCATCGCATGACATGCCGACACCGTCGGCTTGACGAAAGGCCTGTCGGGCAACCAGCCATTTTAAAAAAATTCAAACACGGGAGGGCGCCGCATGTACAGGGACCAGAGCAATGATTATCCCGACTTTGTGGCCGGGGATTTGATGCAGGCCGGGTGGGATATAAGCGATGAAGGGCTGATGATATGCGACAGAATAAAGGAAATCATGATGATGTGCGACAGGATAAATCCGGTTTACGAACAGGTCAGCAGTTTCAGCATCGCCTTGTATACCCTCGGCCATTTCGACGCACCCGACCTGATGTCTGTACAGGACGTGGATGCCCAGGAGGCCGCCGCCTTTCTAAGCGAACATTTTACCCCCGTGCGGCCAAAAGATTTGCCGCGGCATTACCGCATCACGCAATCGGATAGCCGATATCTCCTGGTAATCGGCGACCCCTTATTTCCCCTCCATTTTGCCGTCCCCACCGATTTGACCAAAGAACGGCCCTTTTTCTCCAAACTGCCGCTTTACGGCAGCGGTTTCGACAGTCTTGCCGAGCTGATGGAGGAATTTGCCGGATACGACGGCATCAGCCGCTATGAAGCGCACTACTTCAAACAAAACCAAAATCAAGAACAGACGCCGAAAATCGAGAAGGGCAGAATCTACATCGTAAAAGACTAACTTTTTAAAATAAACAGCCAAACAAGGAGGCGCATGCATGTCTGTTGTTCAAAGTGTCATTGACAAGGTAAAACACTCCGATCCGGGACAGAATGAATTCCACCAGGCGGTCATCGAAGTGTTGGAAACGCTGGAGCCGACCGTCGACAAACATCCCGAATTTGTCAAGGCCGGCATCTATGAAAGAATCGTCGAACCGGAGCGCGCGGTGCTCTTCCGGATCCCCTGGGTGGATGATAACGGCGAGGTCCACGTCAACCGGGGATTCCGCGTGCAGTTTAACAATGCCATCGGACCGTTTAAGGGCGGCATCCGGTTTCACCCCTCCGTGAACCTGAGCATCATCAAATTCCTGGGGTTTGAGCAGGTCTTTAAAAACTCGCTTACCACACTGCCCATGGGCGGCGGCAAAGGGGGTTCGGATTTTGATCCGAAGGGCAAGTCCGACGGCGAGGTAATGCGGTTCTGCCAGGCCTTCATGCGGGAACTCTATCGCCACATCGGCCCGGAAACCGATGTCCCGGCCGGTGATATCGGCGTCGGCGCCCGGGAGGTCGGTTACATGTTCGGCTATTACAAAAAGATCCGAAACGACCACACGGGGGTGTTAACCGGCAAGGGCCTGGACTACGGCGGCAGCCTGATCCGCCCCGAGGCAACGGGCTACGGCACCGTCTATTTTGCCGCGGAAATGCTGGCGACCGGGGGGATGGATTTTAAGAACATGGTCGTAGCGGTCAGCGGCTCCGGCAACGTCGCCCAGTTTGCCATTGAAAAAGTCAACGAGATGGGCGGTCGCGTGATTTCCGTTTGCGATTCTTCCGCCACGGTGATCGATGAAAAAGGCATCGACAACGACAAGTGCTGCTATTTAATGGAACTGAAAAACGTCAACCGCGGCCGGGTAAACGAGTATGCCGACAAGTACAAGACCATTTGCTACGAGGGCAAAAACGTATGGGACGTGATCCGGGAGCAGGGTATCAAAGTCGACGTGGCCCTGCCCTGCGCCACCCAGAATGAGATCGATGCACAAAACGCCGAGGCGCTGGTGAAAAACGGCTGCATCTGCGTGGCCGAGGGCGCCAATATGCCGTCTTCCCCCGAAGCCGTTAAGATTTTCCAGGACAACGACATCCTCTATGGTCCGGGAAAAGCGGCCAATGCCGGCGGCGTGGCCACATCGGGTCTGGAGATGAGCCAAAACAGCCAGAAGCTATCCTGGACGCGGGAAGAAGTCGACAAGCGGCTTTTGCTGATCATGAAAAGCATCCACCGGTCCTGCCTGGATGCGGCCGAAGCCTATGGGAAAAAAGGCGATTATGTCATGGGCGCCAATATTGCCGGGTTTACCAAGGTGGCCAATACCATGCTGGCCTACGGGGTGGTATAGCGTGGCGGGGGAAGGAAAGGTGTAAGGTATAAAGGTTTGAGGTGTAAGGTTTGAGGTGTAAGGTGTGAGGTGTGAGGTGTAGACGGAATCGGGGTCGGGATCGCTGCCGGCAAAGCCATTTCCCGGGGGGAATCGATCAAATTCGATAGCGATTTCGACTTCGATTCCGTCTGATGCGCATGTGGTGCACGCCAAAGGCCATTTTTTGGGGAAACTTATCCTGTTGTCATCGGCTGCCGGCGCCATTTTCCGAATAGCAAATCACTTTCCGGGCGGCGATATCCGAGGCGAGCATTAAACGATACGGGCTTGTGTCCACGACCCGGACCACATCGGCAAGCCGGCCGGCGGCCGGGCTAAGGGATTCGAGCTGGTTGGGCAGGGAAAAGATCCAGTCTTCATTAAATATTGTCCCGGCATTTTCCGGGTAAATGGCCATATAAAAAATCCCGGATTCAACCAGGTCATGGAAAAAATGGGTGCCGAAAGACAAATCCGGTATCATGTCGCCGACCTGATAGCTGATTTCCGCAATTGCAGCGATATTGTTGATTTCCGAAAATCTCACCGGCACTCCCATTTCCGGGCTTTGCGTACCCCATCGGCCCGGGCCGATCAGCAAGGCGCAACGTTGTCCGTCGGCCGCCAGGGTCCGGTTTAATTTCCCGATCAGCCGGGCCACACTGAATTTATCCCGGGGGAAAAGCGCGGCATATGCCGGCGGCACCACGTATATGATCCGTGCAACGGGATGCAAAATATTGCCGCCCATGACATTGTTTTCAATCCGGATGACTGCGTGATCCTCCCTGGCGACGGCCGGCATCACGGCGGCGTCGAAATCCCCCACGGTTTGAAACGGCCGGCACTGCAGCAGGTTGATGCGAAGCGCGCCGGCCCGGTTGAAATTGGCCGTAAATTCAATGTCCACCGGATTCTGGTAAGCCGCTTCCAGCTTCTTCAGGATATCGCCCATCCAACCCACAAAACTCGTGTCGGTCAGAAACGGGTCAAATGTCAACACCCGGTAGTCTCCGGCCGGTCGACCCATTTGGCGCATCTGCGCAACCGCTTGCATATCCCGGCTGCCCAGCAGATCCCAACGGGCCATCGGTTCATCTTGAACCAGTTCCTCCAGGGGCCGGGTTTCCATTTTGTTTTCATCCAGGTTCAGCAGGTCCACCCAGTGCTGGGAAAATTTTCGGATTTCCCCGCTGCCGGCCAGGGGTTTGGCAAGGGGGGCATCCAGGGCGACAATCCGGGGATAATCGTTTTCCACCCGGTTGACCGCCCGCGTGCCCAGTCCGCAGACGAGCCGGACCATGCCCGCCGCCGCATCCATGTTTTTTTTCCAGACAAACGGGTTACGGGACAGGCCGACACCGGCTATCTCCGGAAAAAAATAATGCTTCCGGTAGGCACCGGACACCCGCTGCACCAGAATCGCCATTTGCTCGTCGCTTTGGTCAAGCCCCCGCTGGCGCCTGTAGGCAAGGGCGTCTTTGCCCATGGCGCTGGCATAGATCCGCCGGACCGCTGCTTGAAATGCCTCGTATCGCTTTTCCGGAGAGCCCTGGTTGACGCAGAAAAAGCTGGCGTATTTGCCGGCAAAGGCATTGCCGTAATCGTCTTCCAAAAGACTGCTGGAGCGCACGATAATCGGGGATTGGCCAAAATACTCCAGCATCAGCTGGAACTGCTCGGTAATTTCTTCGGCAAAACGGCCATGGAGCATCCTGTTTTTTAATTCCGCGGCTTTTGAGAAATAGCCGTTTGCGGTTTTATGTGCCATAAACAGCTTCCACCAGCCGTTTTGGACGATATAGGAATAAAACACATCCGATCCGATATAAAAGGAATCGTGCGGCACCAGGACTTCCTGCCAGTCAAAGGTCTCATCCTGCATCAAAATGTTTCGGGAAAGCAGCATTCCAACGGCTTTGCCGCCGATAAAGCCCGTGCCGATCATGCGATCCTTGATCGCAAGCAGGTCGTCCAGGGAAATATAACGCCGGATCAAAGCCAGCATGCGCTTGTTGCGCGACAGCATCAGGCGGCTTAATTGCCCCACCATATCCGCTTTTTCTTCCGACGGGGCATCGGATTGCAGCAGGTTCCTGGCATCGATAAACAGGCGATCCCAGTAGTCCAGATGGCGGCGGGCGGCCACCGCATCGCTGCGGGAAAGCTGCGAAAACATCCGGGCGGCATCCACGCTGTTGATCACGGGCACCAGTTCGTTGTTTTCCACGGTATGAGGAAAAAACATAGTGGGCGAATAACGGTGCTTGGCCTTTATGGGATGGATACAGACCCGGCCATCGTCATTGTAAACATCGATGAGCACCTGGGTAGTCTCGCGAATGCGGGCAATGGCCTTAAAGGAATGCCGGTGGCGGCGGATGGCAAAGTAGGCGATGGTATTTAATTCAAAAAGATAGGGGCAGGTGACGAAGAAAAAATCCCCGATCATCAGGTCGGTGGCCCAGGCCTGCAGCAAATCGGAAAGCAAATCGAACACATAACAGGCATCGCCCCCCTTTCGGGCAATGATGCGGTGGACTTCTGCGGAAAAGGATTCAAACCCGTTTTCCGTGTCCAGGTAATAGACGGAAACGTTTTCCTGCTCTTCGAGCAGGGCGGCATGGCGGGCAAACCGGATATAGACCACCCGCTCATCTCTTTGCAAGGCGCTGTGGACAAAGGGCGTGACCAGGTCCTGGTAGTCGCCGATATCGTCGACCTGCCAGACCACATTATCGCCTTTGCGCAGATGATCAATGACGCCGTCCAGGCTTTTCCAGCCGGTGCTGACACGCGAACAGGAAGTCATTTGGTCCGTTTCATGCCGTCCGAATGGGGATTCGTCCGACATGAACCTGTTTTATAAACCATTTTGACCCGGGGCGGAACGTTTATTGTTCTTCTTCTTAGAATTTCCGGATCTGCCGTAAATTTCATCACAAAACCGGTCCATGTTGGCCTGCGGGCCGATGGCGATCAAGGTGTCGCCCTCATGGATTAACTCCAGTGACGACGGATTGTAAATCCGCTTGCCGTCGGCGCGTTTAATGGCCACAACAATCAAATCATAATCATTGCGGATTTTTGAATCCATCAGCGACTTTCCTACAAACGGGGCGTTTTCCGGAACTTCGAGTTCTTCGAGGTTCAAGTCGATGCCTTTGCCGGAAATGGCGGTCTCCAGAAAATCGGTGATGGTGGGGCGCAAAATGTTCTGGGTAATGCGCATCGCCGCGCTGGCATAAGGCGAGACCACGTGATCGGCGCCGGCGCGGAACAGCTTTTTTTCCACACCCTTACTGCTGGCCCGGGCACAGATGAACTGGTCGGGATTCAAGGCGCGGGCGGTGAGCACGATAAAGACGTTGTCCGCATCCCGGTTGACCACGGAAATCAGCCCCTTGGCCCTTTCCACGCCGGCTTCAATGAGGTTTTCCTCTTCCATGGCGTCTCGCCTGAGATGCGCCACGCCGAGTTCCCTGCAGCGCAGGATCGCATTTTCGTCGTTGTCGATCACTACCAGCGGCAGTCCGTTCCGGAACAGCTCGGCCGTTACGATCTGGCCCATTTGACCGTGTCCGCAAATCACGTAATGATCCGTAAATTCTTGAAGTTTCTTTCGCACCTTCCGCCTCCGGTACAGTTCAAGTGCGTTGCCGTCTAAAAACATGTGGCCGAAAAAAGCCGCCGTGCCCGCCACCAGGCCGAAACCGAATATGATCAAAAAAACGGCAAACAAACGCCCGCCGTCTGTCAACTCGAAAGGCGCCACGGTGGTCAGGGTGCCGATGGTCAGATACAACGCTTCTACGGGCGGGACTTCTTCGACCATCATATAGCCGCACATGCCGAACAGGAAAAGACAAATCAGCGAAAGGACCAATAGCGCGGCGTAACGGCTTTTTCTTTGAAAAACCAAGTGTTTCATCGATCCAATCACCTTTCATAAGATCATCCCGCCAAATTATTGGCAGGATATGGCATAAAGCCATGAACTTTCAACAAAATTCGAAAATATCTT
>JBNJEA010000045.1:0-22078 GCA_051745395.1 Thermodesulfobacteriota bacterium
CGCGCTCGCCTTTGGCCAAATCGCCTTCAATCCATTTGACAATGCCGTGATCCTTCTGGGTTTTGCGGATGGAAAACGCCTTGACCGGTCCGGCTTCGAGCTCGGAGACAAAGGCGGCGGCCACCGCGATGGGATCGGCGCCAAAGGTCATGCCGCCCACCGCATCCACGGCCCGGTCTTTAATGGATGCAAACACCAGGTTGCCCACCAGGTACAGGCCCCGCGGGTGCAGGGTGACGGGTTTGCAATTGACGTAATACCGACTGGTCTGCCCCGATGCCAGTTTGAAAACGGGCTGCTCGTTGTACTGGAAGGATTTCTGGCACAGCAGGGAAATCAGTTCATTTTTTCGGGTGTCCATGGCTTGACAGCGCCTTTGTTGTTTTCCGGCTGCGGGTTTGGCGAAACGTCAACGGGCCGCATCCAAGAAATGGTTGATTTTATAGGAAAGATTCGATAAAAATAACCCCCACTGAAATGGAAGAAGCCGTTTATCGTCAAGATCAGTGGGGGTGGGCAAGAAAAACCGGTGACGGCACTCCTTGCGCCATTTCTTTACGCCAATACCAGTTCTCTTTTGCATCGTCAATACAATCCGGGCACGCCCGCAAACCGGCATGAAATCCGAGAGGGTCACCTCAATTCAGGGGCCATCAACAGGGCGCCCGGCTCAGATGAAACGGGATCGCCCGGAGCAGGTCCATGGAGCCGTTTAGTCCCTTCAAGGCCGACAATCCCATTATCCGCTTTTATCAGGTGAGCAAGCGTTTCGGCGACACCGACGCCCTGGTCGATATCACATTCGATGTCCCGGAAAAGGATTTTCTGTTTGTTTCCGGACCCAGCGGGGCGGGCAAGTCGACTCTGATCAAGCTGTTGTACGTGGGCGAACGCATGACCGGCGGCTATGCCATTGTCGACGGCATGAATCTCACCCGGATCAAGCGGCACCAGGTTCCCGGGGTGCGCCGCAAGCTGGGCATCATTTTCCAGGATTACAAATTAATTGACACCAAAACGGCCTATGAAAACGTGGCTCTGGTTTTGGAGGTCGCCGGCGTCGACTCCCGCCGCCAGATCCGGGAACGGGTCATGTCCGTGCTGGAAACCGTCGGCATGGCCGATCGCAGCAATTCTTATCCGCCCACCCTTTCCGGCGGCGAGCAGCAGCGCATCGCCGTTGCCCGGGCCATGGTAGGGCAGCCCCGGATCATCCTCGCCGATGAGCCCACGGCCAGCTTGGATCCCGAGGCCGCGGAAAAGATTTTCGATCTCTTGCTGGCCGCCAACGCCAACGGCACCACCGTGATGATCACCACCCACGACCGGGATTTGCTGTCCAAAGGCGATACCAACATCGTTTTTCTCGAAAACGGGCGCTGCGCAGACCGGCTCAGAACCATTAACGGGGGCGGTTGATGATCGATACGGTGCGGCGGGCCATGGCGGATTTTTTCTATCACCGGTACCTGCACGGCATCTGCGCGATCACCATTGCCCTTTCCGTTTTTATCGTCTGCGCTTTCGGGCTGTTTTTAATCAATGCCGGTGAACTCATGGCGGCCTGGCAGAAAGGCGTCCGGGTGATCGCCTATCTCAAAGCGGATGTGACGCAGCGGCAGCGCACGGCCCTGATGGACGAGATCCGGCAGTATGAAGGGGTGGTCGAAGTAAAATTTATTTCCAGCGCCGAGGCCTTCGGCTGGTTGAAAAAACAGATCGGCCGCCAGTCGTCGCTGCTCGATGGACTGTCGGAAAACCCCCTGCCGGATGCCATCGAGGTCCGCATGGCCGATAGCATCAACCGGGTCAAGCGCATCGATGCCATAGCCGGCCGGCTTGCCACCCGGGCACCGGTGGCCGAGGTGGAGTATGCCAAGCAGTGGCTTCATCGGTTTAACGGGATTTACAACCTGTTCAAATTGACCGGGCTGGTGCTCATCGGGCTGGTGTTTATGGCCATTATGATGATTGTCGCCAATACGATCCGCCTGATTCTTTATTCCCGCCGGGAGGAAATGGAAATTACCCGGATTATCGGGGCGGAGGAATCCTTTATCAAGTATCCGCTCTACATTCAGGGGGGGCTTTTGGGACTTTGCGGCGGCGTGGTCGGCCTCGGGCTGCTTTACCTGGCGTTTGTCACCACCATGCCGCAATTCGGCCCTTCGGCCGGTTTGGTCCCTTTTTTTCAGGTCCGGTTTATTTCGCCGTTTTGGATGGCGTTGATCGTGTTGGCCAGTATGACCGTCGGATGGCTGGGATGTTTTTTTTCAATCAGGCGTTTTTTAAATATGTAGCCGGCTTGTTGATCGGGCTTGCGGTCATGGGGAGTGCCACCACGGCATCGGCCCTGCATTCCCGCAAGATCGGGGTTGTCAACGTGGATTCGCTCAACTTTCGTGCCGGTCCGGGGCTGTCGCACGACGTGCTGCGCGTACTTTCCAGAGATACGCGGGTCCGGGTGCTGGAGCGCAAGGACAGCTGGCTCCAGGTCATGCACGACGGCGATATCGGCTACGTCTACGACAGCAAGCGGTATTTAAAGCGCTATGTCATCCATACCGTCCGGGACGGCGATGATGCCGAGCTCGACCTCGCCCGGGCAAAAGCCCGCCGGATTCAGCAAAAGATCCAAAACAAATCCGAAAAGGTCGCACGGCTTGATCAGAAGGCCCAATCGATCGCCGATGAACTCGACGCCCTGGACCGGCAATTGGTCGAAATCCGGCAAAAGCGCGATGATATTGAAGCGGCTATGGCCAAGACCGAAAAAAAAATCAAGCGAACCCGGCACATGATCGAAGAAACCGAATCCGCGATTGCCGAGCAAAGCGCTTACGCCACCGAGCGGCTCGCGGCGCTTTACAAATTAAACCGCCTCGGGGAAATGAACCTGCTGGCCACCGCGGATTCAATGTATGAGGTGTTTCGCCGCAAAGTGGCCATCGAGACCGTGGTCGGCCATGATGAGAAAGTCATCGGCCGCATGAGGGACAAAAAACGCCGGCTGGCGAATTTGGCCCGTCGATTGAAATCCAAAAAACAGCAAAAGCGGCACCTGGAGCAACAATTCCGGCAGACCCGGGCGGCGCTGGAAAAGAAAAAACAGGCCCGCCGAAAGGTCTTGGCGGCCGTTGAGACCCAAAAATCCGACCGGCTGGCAAAAATTGAGTATCTTCGACAGGCGGCCGGGCGGATGGAAAAGACCATTTCTACGCTCAAGAAAAGCGGCCCGGATACGAGAAAGGCGTTTTCCGAATATCAGGGCTTGCTAAAGATGCCGGTTACAGGTAAAATTGTTTCCGATTATGGAAAGTACACCGACCCGCAGTCCAGGGTCGTGCATTTCAGAAACGGCATTGAAATTCGCGCCGACCGCGGAGCACCGGTACGGGCGGTCTTTGAGGGCAAAACCATTTTCTGCGACTGGTTGAAAGGCTACGGCCGCGTGTTGATCATCGACCACGGCGGCAATTATTATACCGTATATGCCCATGTGGAAGATCTTTTTTCCCGGAAGGGCGACCGGGTCGAGGCCGGCGAGGTCATTGCCACCGTGGGAGATACCGGTTCGCTCGGCGGACCGGCCCTTTATTTTGAAGTCCGTCATCACGGCGAGCCCACCGATCCGCTGGCATGGCTTGATAACGGGTAAACAAGGAGTTTATAATGAAACCGAGGCACAAACAATCGATGAAAAGTCTGGCGCTGGTTCTGCTGACGGCATTTGCGGTATTGATTGCCACCACCGTTTACGGGGACTCTCAAAAAAGCGATACCTATGAGGGGTTAAAGCTGTTTTCCGATGTGCTCGAAGAAATTGAAAACAATTATGTCGAGTCGGTGGAAAGCAAAGAGCTCATCGAAGAGGCCATCAACGGCATGGTCAACAGCCTGGACCCCCATTCCAATTTTTTGCCCCCGGATGCCTTTGACAATCTACAGGAGGAAACCAAGGGGGAGTTCGGCGGTATCGGCATCGTGATTACCAAGCGCGACGGCCGGCTCACCGTGGTTTCTCCCGTGGAAGGGACCCCGGCCTACAAGGCCGGCGTTCAGGCCAATGACGTGATCGTCAAGGTCGGCGACAAGGCCACCAAGGATATGATGCTGTGGGAAGCCGTCAAGCTGCTGCGCGGCGAGGAAGGTACCGAGGTCGATATCACGGTGGTGCGCGAGGGGGCGGCCGAACCAATGGAATTTACCCTCGTCCGCGAGGTCATCCCCCTCGAAAGTGTCCGGTACGTGAATTTGAAACCGGGTTACGGCTATCTCTGGGTGACCAATTTCCGGGAAAACAGCACCGACGAAATCAGCAAGGCCCTGGCGGACCTGGAAAAGCAAAATGATCCGATGAAGGGGCTGATTCTCGATCTTCGCGACAACCCCGGCGGGCTGTTAAACCAGGCCGTTTCCGTTTCCGATATTTTCCTTGAAGAGGGCAAAATTGTTTCCATCCGGGGCCGCGACAAGGAAGAAGAAGACGTCTACCGGGCCGAAGACGGAGCCGATCATGATTATCCCATTGTCGTGCTGATCAACGGTGGCAGCGCCAGTGCTGCGGAAATCGTGGCCGGCGCCCTGCAGGACAACGGCCGGGCCCTGGTAATCGGCACCACCTCTTTTGGCAAGGGGTCGGTCCAGACGGTGCAGCCGCTGCGAAACGGCTACGCCCTGAAATACACCATCGCCCGGTACTATACGCCCAGCGGCACTTCCATCCAGGCCGACGGCATCCATCCGGACCTGGTGGTCCAACGGCGCCTGCTCGATGAAACCAAAAGCGGCATGGAAGCCGCCCGGATCAAGGAAGAGGACTTGAAAAATCACCTGGCCGGCACAAAAGAAAGCGAAGAAGCCGTCCCGGATTCCGAAACCCCGACCCCGGAAGAGGAAAAACAGCAGCCGGACAAAGAGGATATCCAGAAAAAGGAGAGGGAAAAGCTGATGCGTCTGCGCGACGCCCTCTATGAACACGGCGACAAGGACCCGGAGGTGCTGCTGCTCGATTCCCAGATCAACCGGGCCTATGAGATTTTAAAGGGCTATGAGATCTTCCAGGGCCTGCAGAAAAACTAAGACCGGTTTAATCGGCGGGACATGGATTTGATTTTTTGAACCGTTTACCCGGGCAAAAGGCGCAGAGCCGCTGCTGACAGGTCAGTTTCGGTTTTGCGTCTTTTTTCTCTTTTCCGGATAACCAAATTTCTCTTTTTATGCAGTGACGCAAAGATGGTCAAAAAGGAAAATACATCCGTCAAATCGACATCGAAAAAGCGTGCGCCCCAAAAACAGGCCCCAAAGAAAAAAACGGCCGGAAAAAAGTCCGGCAGATCTTCGGCCGGACATTCGTCGGCCAAAACCGGGCCCGGCCCGGTAAAACAGTTTGTCGTCTGTGTGTTGTTCGTGGTGGTCTGCCTGTCCATCGGCGCCGGGATCTATCTGATTCGGCATCCCCGGGCGCCGGAAAGGCTTGTCAGCGACGTCGGGCCCCAGGAGAAAACGCAAAAGTATGCTAAGCCGGATTTCGAGGTCTTTTCCACCAAGCCGACGCCAAAGCCGGACCGCAAGAGCCCGGAAAAAGCGCCGGCGCAGAAGCGCCCCCGGGTGGCGATTATCATCGACGATCTGGGCTATGATCGGGACCTGGCGGAAAAGTTTCTCTCCCTCGATGCCGTGGTCTCCTTCGCCATTTTGCCCTACAGCCCCCATCAACGCGAAATTGCGGAAATGGCCCACCGAAAGGGATGTCCGGTGATGCTGCACATGCCCATGGAACCCCGGGAGTTTCCCCGGGTCGATCCCGGCCCCGGCGCGGTGTTTTCCGATATGTCACCGGATGAACGGATCCGGGTATTACGGCAGAACCTGGGCGAAGTGCCGCATGTCTGCGGGGTCAACAATCATATGGGCTCTGCGGTGACCGCGGATTCGGTCCAGATGAACCAGATCCTGTCGATCCTTAAAAAACGGGGGTTATTTTTTGTCGACAGCCGGACCTCTGCCGACTCCCGGTCCCGGTCCTCGGCCCGGCTGTTTCAGGTGCCCTTTGCCGAGCGCGACGTCTTCCTCGACCATGTGGCCGAAGCCGAAAAAGTACGCGCCCAGCTGGATGCCCTGGTCCGGATGGCGGAAAAAAAGGGACAGGCCGTGGGCATCGGCCACCCCCATGCCGTGACCTACGAGGTGCTGGCCGAAATGCTGCCGGCGATCAAAAAGCGGGTGAAACTGGTGCCGGCCAGTGATGTGGTACGGGTGGTGGGTTCCTGACCTCTTTTTCTCTCTCTTACTCTTACTCTCACTCTTACTCTCTAATCGTACGTAGGAAAAGAGCAAGAGTAAGAGCAAGAGTAAGAGTAAGAGTAAGAGTAAGATTAAAATGTCGCCACAACGGCCACCCATTCATCCTTTTCTTCGACTTCCCGCACTGTAAAGCCGTATTTTTCAAGCGCTTTTGTGACCATGGGTGCTTTGTAGGCGACGATGCCCGAGGCGATGAAAACCCCGCCGGCGGCCAGGCACGGCGCCACATCCGGGACCAGTTCGCAGATGGTTTCGGACAGGATGTTGGCGACCACGATGTCATAGGCCTCGTTTATGCCGTCGATCAGGTTGCCGGCGGTCACGGTGAAGCGACCCGGATCGATCCCGTTTAAGCGCAAATTGCTTTCCGCCACCTCCACGGCCACCGGATCGCTGTCGATGCCGACCACGGTAAAAGCCCCCAGCTTGACTGCTGCGATCATCAAAATCCCCGAACCGCTGCCGATATCGAGCAACCGAATGCCGGGCTTTAGATAGCGGGCAATCATCCGGATGCAAAGTTCGGTGGTGGGGTGGGTGCCGGTGCCGAAGGCCATGCCCGGGTCCAGTTCAATGACGATTTCGTCTCCGCTGGCTTCATAATCCTGCCAGGTCGGCTTGATGACCAGCCGCTCGGTGATCTGTACGGGATGAAAATGGGCTTTCCAGGATTCGGCCCAGTCCTCTTCATCGACTTCGCTGTATTTTACCCGGTATTGCCACCCGCTGTCGGGGGAGGCAGCAGCAAGCTGGTTTTCAAACCGCCGGCAAAGACCGCCGTTGTCAGCCAATTCCGGGAAGTAGCCGATAACGGCGTTGTGGTCCGGGCCGCCCGGGGCGTCTTCGGCCCAGTCGAGGTCGACTTCGGTGCCGGGCGATTCGATGACCACCCCCTGGAGGCCGAAGTCCTGGAAAATGCCGGCGATCAAATCGGCGGTGGCCTCCGGGGCTTCGGATTCAAAAAAAACACTGGTTTTTATCCATTTCCGGTTCATATCATGCCGGGTGTCGCTTTTTGAGGACATAGCACCTTTTCGAGTTCAATGAGTTTTTCGCTTTTCCCCATGGCAATTACGGTATCGCCGGCGCAGAGGACCGATTCATGGGACGGATTGAAAAGGATGTCGCCGTCGGGCTTTTTAATGGCGATAATGATCAGGTTGTATTGCTGGCGGATACCGGAGTCCTTTAACATCTGGTTGACCAGGGGGGAGGCCGGATCCACGGGAATTTCGTCCATCTGGATGTCCTTGCGGTTGTAGGCAAAGACCAGGTCGATGAAATTGCTCACCGACGGCCGCAACACCCGCTGGGCCATGCTGATCGCCCCGATATCATAGGGCGATTCCACCCGGTTGGCCCCGGCGGCAAACAGCTTGGTTTTGGTGGCGTCCTTGTCGGCGCGGGCCAGGATGAAAATATCCGGGTTGAGCTGCCGGGCGGTGAGCACCAGAAAAACGTTGTGCGTATCCGTGCCCAGGGCGGCGATCAAGACCTTTGCCCGGGAAATGCCGGCCTTGTTTAAACTGTCTTCCTCGGTGGCATCCCGGTTGACATAGATCACCCCGTCCTGGTCCATCAGTGTCACCAGTTCCGGATTGTTTTCAATCACGATCGGTTCGATGCCATGGGCCCGCAGGTTTTTGACCAGCACCCGGCCGATCCGGCCGTATCCGCAAACAATATGGTGGTCTTTCATTTTTTGGATCTTTTTGTTCAATGTGCGTCTCCCCAGCGCATTTAGGATTTGGCCCTCCACGAGGTACTGGACCAGCGCACTGGTCACGTACAGGAAAAACAGCACCCCCGAGCATATCACCATGATGGTAAAGACCCGGCCCGCAAAACTCATTTGATGGATTTCGCCGTAGCCCACGGTGGTCATGGAAATCACGGTCATATAAAGGGCATCCATGAAAGACCACCCTTCGATGATCATGTAGCCGGAAATGCCCATCGCCATGGACAGCAATAGCAGGGAAACCGATATTTTCAGGTGTTTTGGGATTTCCATCAAAAAAGTCACAAGCCATTGGGATTTGTTGGCAAACGAAGAGAAGCTACATTTTTTGGCATTAAAATACAAGGGTTTTTGCATTGATGCCGCTTGCGGGAGGCATCTGCTGCCATCGGTTCAATCCAATCCCATAACCTTTCCGGACCGGCCGGCACGGGCAAGCGTAATTGCTTGACGGATGAGCGGGGAATTGGTAAGTATCGAAATATTATGGAAGAAAACAGCCGCAGATATCAGCGCTTGCGCCAGGCGATGGTGAAAAACCAGATCGAAGCCCGCGGTGTCCGGGACCCGAAGGTCCTCGAAGCCATGGCCCGGGTGCCCCGGCACGGGTTTGTCAACGAAGGGTTAATCGATCAGTCCTACAATGATCATCCATTGCCCATCGGCGAGCAGCAGACCATTTCCCAGCCCTATATCGTGTCTTTGATGACCGAGGCCTTACAGGTCAATGCCGACGACCGGGTGCTGGAAATCGGCACGGGATCGGGCTACCAGGCGGCCGTGCTCGCCGAGATCGCCTACCGGGTCTACACCATCGAGCGCAACCGAAAACTCTATGAACGGGCGCGGCGCATTCTGGAAAATCTTGAATATTATAATATCGTTTGCCGATACGGGGACGGCACCCTGGGATGGAAGGAGGAAAGCCCCTTTGATGCCATCATTGTCACCGCCGGCGCGCCCGAAATCCCCAAACCCCTCATCGATCAACTCGCCGAAGGCGGCCGGATGGTCATTCCGGTGGGCTCTTCCTTTTCCCAGACCCTGATCAAGATTTACCGGGACCAGCAGGGTATTCACCAGTCGGAACTCGGCGGCTGCCGGTTCGTCAAACTCGTCGGACAACGCGGATGGAAAGCAGAGTAGAACCCGTGAGAATTGATTCCTGGAAAGATGCGGTAATGGCAAGCCCCGGCCCCCGATCGAAATGGGCTGCGATGATGCTGACCATAAAAGGCGCCTGCATGGGGGCGGCCGACACGGTCCCGGGGGTTTCCGGCGGCACCATTGCCCTGATCACCGGAATTTATGAGCAGTTGCTCGCCGCCATTAAATCGGCGGATACGAAAATGGTCTCGCGCCTTCTGGCCTTAGATATCAAGGGGGCGGTGGCGGAGCTGCATCTCCGGTTTCTGCTGTTTTTGTTTCTGGGCATCGGCCTTGCCGTCATCAGTTTGGCCCAAATCATGAATTACATGCTCCACCAACACCCGGTGCCCACCTGGAGCCTGTTTTTCGGCTTGATTGCCGCATCGATATGGGCCGTGGGCCGAAAGGTCGAATACTGGAAGGTGCCGACGGCCGTATTGTTTGCCGCCGGCGCGGTTGCCGCCTATCTTGTGGTGGGCGTGATGCCGGCCCAAACCCCGGAAACGCTGGGCTTTATATTCCTTTCCGGCATGCTGGCCGTGTGCGCCATGATCCTGCCGGGCATCAGCGGGGCCTTTATCCTGCTGATTTTGGGCAAGTACGAGTATGTCATCGAAACCCTGGAAAACCCGTTTGTCATAGAGCACATGCTGATCATCGCCGTGTTTGTCGGCGGATGTGTCGTGGGGCTTGTCGGTTTTGCCCGGGTGCTGAAATTCTTTCTGGATCGGTTCCGGCCCCAGACCCTGGCGTTTTTAACAGGCCTGCTGCTCGGTTCCCTGCGCAAGATCTGGCCCTGGAAGACCCCGGAAGTCACCCGCATGATCCACGGCGAACTCCGGGTGGTCCAGGAAAGCAATATCGTCCCCGAGCCCGGCCCGGCGCTGATGGTGCCGGTGCTGTTGATGATCATCGGTTTTGGCGCCGTGATTTTTCTGGAATGGGTTTCCTCGCGGAAAGCGTCGGGATAGCCTTATCCCTCTTTACAGCCCCAGCCGGGTATTGAATTTTTCTTCCAGCTTTTTCTGCACCACCGGCGGCACCATGGACTCGATATTGCCCCCGAACCGGGCGGCTTCCTTGATAATCGAGGAACTGGTAAAGATCCATCGCAGCCCGGTCATCAGAAAAACCGTCTGGATTTCCCGATCCAGCCGCCGGTTCATCAACGCCATCTGAAATTCGTATTCAAAATCCGAAACTGCCCGCATCCCCCGCAGTATGGCATGGGCGTTGCGCTGGTTGGCATAATCGACAAGCAGGCCATTGTAGGATGCGATTTCGATGTTTTCCAGATCGGAAAGGGATTCGGACAAAAGCACCATGCGTTCTTCCACGCTAAAAAGCAGGGACTTGGCCGGATTTTCCAGGATGGTGATAATAATGCGATCGAAAATTTTCAGGCCCCGACGGATGATATCGAGGTGGCCGTTGGTGACCGGGTCAAACGAGCCCGGATAAATCGCCACTTTTTCTTTCATGAATCGATCCTCTTTGGATAATTAGGGGTAAAAAGCTCTCTGTTCCGCCGAACAGAGGCGCAATTTCCGCTCGGAAACCCACTTTTCCCCGCCGCCGTCAGGGCAACAGAGTACAATTTCGTGAAAGCGCAAAAAAGGGGATTCCTTAGAAGTAATCCCCTCCCGGGTTTTACCCGGGAGACCGAGCCTATAAGGAACTCTCAGACCGGGTTAATTTGTTAACGCTTTGAATTTTTTAACCTTATGCCTTAAACCCAAAACCGTAAACCTCGAATTACTTACAAGTCGATTTTTTGAAGATGGCCGCCATCATGCATTGTCTTCGGCCTCTACCATATAACGCATAAACGTCACAAGCGTTTTCCCGTACCGACGCACGTCAGTGACAGGGCAGCAGGGCTTGTCGGCAGGTGCCGGTTCATCTGCCGCATGTTCGATGACAACCATCGCCCCCGGCGCCAGGGTGCCCGTTTCTATGAGGTTGTCTATGGCGGGGGCGATTGCGTTTTTCCGATACGGCGGGTCCATGAAGACCAGATCAAAATGCGTTTTGCAGAAATACAGACAATGCAGGTTGTCGCCGATGTCGGCGCAAAAAACCGTTGCGGCAGAATCCGCCCCGCACGCGGCAATGTTTTTGCGGATGAGGTCGATGGCCTGTTTATTGGCGTCGACAAAAACGGCCGAATCCGCCCCCCGGCTGAGGGCTTCTATGCCGAAAGCGCCCGTGCCGGCGAATAAGTCCAGCACACGGGCATCGGCAACCGTATCGCCGCAGATGTTAAAGATCGCCTCCCGGACCTTTGCCCCGGTGGGGCGTGTGGTTTTGCCCCGAAGCGAAAACAGTGGCTTGCCTTTGTATTTTCCGGCAATGATGCGCATGGGAAAAGATCAGTTGTCAGTAAATTTCTGCCGGATTTTTTTAATGGTGCCGCGATCGGCCCCGATTTTTTTGGCCGTCTTGGCTACGTCGAATTCGTACTGCCGGAGTTTGCGCTTGATAAATTCCTCTTCAAAGGCTTTTTCCGCATCCGGGAGGCGTTTGTATGCAAAAAGATCCCGGGTTTCGTTTTCCGGTTCCGTGTTGTGGGGATTATACGGGGCGGGAATGTCGCCGACATCGATTTGATCGGATTCGGCCATGATATCTAAGCGTTCGATCAGGTTTTTCAGCTCCCGGACGTTGCCCGGCCAATCATATTTTTGAAGCGCGGCAACGGCGGCTTCGGTCAGTTTTTTGGGCGGGGTGCGGCTTTCTTCGGCGATTTTTGTCAGAAACGCGTTGGCCAGTTCCTCGATGTCTTCGAGTCTATCGCGAAGCGGGGGGACTTCAATGGGAATGACATTGAGCCGGAAGTAGAGGTCTTCGCGGAAAGTGCCGGCTTCAATGGCTTTTTTGAGATCCCGGTTGGTGCAGGCGATCACGCGCACGTCCAGGGGGATGGTCCGGCTGCCGCCGATGCGCTGGAATTGCTGTTGTTCCAGTATCCGGAGGATGGTGGCCTGGGTTTTCAATCCCATATCCCCGATTTCATCGAAAAAGATGGTGCCCTGGTGGGCGAGTTCAAATTTGCCCCGGCGCTTGGTGGTCGCTTCGGTAAAGGCCCCTTTTTCGTGGCCGAGCAGTTCGCTTTCCAGTCCTTCATCGGACAGGGCCGCGCAGTTGATGTCGACCAGGGGCTGGTCGGACCGGCCGGACAACTGGTGGATGGTCCGGGCCACCAATTCTTTGCCGGTGCCGTTTTCGCCGGTGATCAATATCCATGCATCGGTGGGGGCGGCAATACCGATCTGTTTTTTCAGCTCGGCCGCCGGTTGGCTGTGACCGGTGATGGCGTATTTTTCGATGGTCTTTTTCCGCAGGTACCGGTTTTCCTCCTCCAGGCGGCGGAAGTTCAAGGCGTTGTTGATGGCCACGATGACCCGGTCGATGTTTAACGGTTTTTCAATAAAATCGTACGCCCCGGTCTTGGTGGCGTTGACCGCAGTTTCAATGTTGCCGTGGCCCGTGATCATCACCACCTGCATGCCGGGATACTGCTGCTTGATTTCCTTTAAAGTCTCCAGTCCGTCAATACCCGGCATCCAAATGTCGAGCAGCACCAGGTCCGGCGGGTCCTCTTCGATGTGCTGCAAGGCTTCGTAACCATTGGTGGCGGTCATGGTCTCAAAACCCTCGTCCATCAGGATGCCGCTGAGGGATTTCAGGATGGAGTCCGAGTCGTCTACGATTAATATCGTCGGAAACATTGGGCGATTTCCTTTTGTTTTTTTATTCTCGCGCAAAGCCGCCAAGAATGGCTTTGCGCCTTTACAAGCCGATTTAGACCGGCAGCTCAATAACGAATTTCGCCCCCTGGGGCTCGTTGTCCTCGGCGTAGATCCGGCCGTTGTGATCGGCCACGATGGTGCTGACAATGGCTAAGCCCAGCCCCATGCCCGATTTTTTTGTTGTGAAATCCGGCTCGAACAGGTAGGCCTTGTCGGCATCGGTGATGCCCGTACCCGTGTCGGTCACGGAAATCCAAAGTTTTTCACCGTTGGCATCCAGGGCGACGGCAATGGTGATCCGGCCCTGCTCCTTTATGGCGGAAATGGCGTTGTCGATTAGGTTGATCAGCGTCTGTTTGATCTGTTGGCGGTCGAGGTTTAAAGTCGGCAGATCTTCAGGCAGATCGACCACAAATTCAATGTTTTGGTTGCCTTCCCGGTAAAGGGCCACCGATTCGTTGACAATGGGGGCCAAATCGCACGGCGCGGGGTTGGCTGTTGGAAACTTGGCAAACGAGGAAAACTCGTTGACCAGGTTGCGGATCAGATCGGTGTGGTCGATGATGGTCTGGGTGCATTCCTCGAAGACCGGATCGTTGATGGTGTTTTGGTACTTGCGTTTCAAGCGTTGGGCGGAAAGCGAAATCGGGGTCAGCGGGTTTTTGACCTCGTGGGCGATCCGGCGGGCCACTTCGCGCCAGGCCGCCATGCGCTGGGCCTTTTCCAGTTCCGTCAGATCGTCGAAGACCATGACGATGCCCATCTGGCGCCCTGTTTCGTCCTGCAGGGCGTTGAAGTTGACCTTAAATGTCCGGCGGTGGCCCTCGATGGTGAGGTTGATGGATTTGGACAAACTCTCTTCCCGGTGATGGACAAACCGTTCCATGATTTCGTCGGCCAGGGTGGGATACTGGTCCTGGAGCAGGTGCTTGTAGCTTTTTTTCAGGACATCTTCGGCATTGATTTTCAGCATCTGTTCGGCCGAGGCATTGATGGTGGTGATCAGGCCGTTGGCATCAAAGGAGATCACCCCGGTGGAGACGTTGTTTAACACGATTTCCATGTACCGGCGGCGCTCTTCAATCTCGATGTTTTGATCATAGAGTTTGCGGGCCGAATATTCGATTTCCCGCCGGTTAAAACGCAGCTCCCGGGTCATCTTGTTAAACGAGTCGACCAGGGTCTTCATTTCATCGTCTGCGGCCACGTTGATGCTGTAGGTCAAATCTCCCTCGGAAACCCGCCGGGTGCCCTCGGCGAGCTCCATGATCGGGATGGTGATGGAGCGCGACAGGTACATGCCGAACCAGACTGCACAGAACATGACCAGCAGGGCCACCACCGAAAGGGTGATGTAGTAGGTGACCCGGATCGGCTGCTTGAGCATTTTAATCTGTTTGTATTCTTCGAGCCCCCGGGAAATCGAGGCCAGGTGCTCGGCCATGTCCGCGGGCATCAGGACCCCGATGACGATAAATCCGTCGACTTCGATGCCCTTGGCGCCGAAGGGGATGGTGGCGATGTTTCGGATCAGCTCCCCGCTGGCAAGCAGTTTCGAGGTGGACCAGGCGTTTTCGGTTATGGTTAAGCCCTTTTGCAGGTGGTTGGTATCCAGGGGCGTCATTTTTTCCGCCGGCAGGTTCTTTGCGGTGGAAAGCGTCAGCCGGTCAAAGTTGGTGTTGTAGACCGAAACCGCGTCCAGATTGAATTCGCGCTGAGCCACCTGGATGTAATTGGAAAGTTCACTTTCTTTTCCATCCTCCAGCAGATTGCGGGTATTGACCTGGTAGGCGGCCTTGTCCAGAAAAAACCGGTTGTTTTCCTCCACGTGCTGGTACATGTTGCGCCCCACGGCCAGAGAGTTTTCCAATGCCTGTTCAATGGGGACCTTGAACCAGAATTCGATGGAGGTGGTGATAAAGTGAAGGGAAAAGACAAACAAGACGCTGGCCGGCAGCAGGGAGATGGCGATAAAGGCGGCAATGAGCTTGGTCCGAAGCCGGGTGCCGGGAATCCGGCTGCGCCGTTCATAAAACAGCTTGACCACGTTGCGGAATACGAGAAAAATCAGAAAGACCAGCAGCAGCATGTTGATGTTGATCAGGATAAACATCAACATCATGTTCGACACCGTTATATCGGCGGGCGAAAGCATCGGCCGGATGGTCAGGGCCGTCAGCAGGCAGACCACGGCAAAAACCACGCCGATGATGATAAAATCGCGTTTCCGGCGCTTTTTGTCCGCGGCTTTGTCCGGGGCCTGGGGGGTGACGTAGCGGTTTCGTTTCATTTAGCGGTCAAAGGGTTGATGCATTGCATTCGCGGGTGACAGAAATACCGGTTCAACCGGTTCAATAGACAAAATCCACGGATTGCCAACTGGTTTCAAAATCCCACAGGGAAATGAAAAAAAAGACGTAATTCAGAAAAAACGGCAGTTGTACCTTGTCGAGTTCAGCCTTGGCGTGGACCTGGTAACGGGTGCCCTTGTCGAGTTTGTTGAGTTCCACCACGGACAGGCTCTTGATTTCCGACATCCACTGCTGGGCTTCGGCGAAAGAAGAGGTGGTCATGGCCCGGTTGTCTTCCCAGGAGCGTTTGACCACGAACTGTTTTTTCAAGCTGTCGTACTTGATGGTGTGATTGACCTTGAACTCGGTAATGGTTTTGTCCGGCAGCAGGGTGTGGACTTCTTCCAGTTTGACCAGAAAGGAAAAGGTGGTCGGGATACCGTTTAATACGGCCTCTTTCATCTTTTCGGTAAAAGCGCCTTCCACTCTGACAAACAGCAGCAGGTTGTCCCGGGTGTTGCTGACCACCAGGTTGCTCAATTGGGCGGCATTGGCGGAGGCCGGTGTGCCGGTGACCGAAAAGAAGCCGATAAGGCATATGATCAGTATTTGGTCAAGCCTGCCTTTCATTCCGATAAGGAGGTGCATCATTGATGAACTCGTAAAAAGTTGGTTTTAAATGGCAAAGTATAAAGTTCAAGATTCCCGACTCTCGGGATCTGCGCTCCGCTCCGACCCCGAGAGTCGGGTTTCACGCCGCCAGTCAGCCAAGGTGCCGCAGGCCTTACTTTCTGCAAAAATACCGCCGCGGCGGAATAGAGAGCTTTTTACGAAGCCATCATCACTGGGTTTTTTCAAAGGCAACGCGCGAATGTTGTAGTGCATCCAGTGTCATGGTTTTCCAGGCCTTTTTCCGGCTGAAAAAGGCCTGCAAAAATTCATGATTGAAGTTGTGACCGGATTTGTAAAGCTCGATATGGCCGAGGATCGGCAGGCCCAGCAGGGAAAAATCGCCGATGGAATCCAGGATCTTGTGGCGGACGAACTCATCCGGGTATCGCAGTCCGTTTTCATTCATGACCCCGTTTTCATCGATGACCACCGCGTTGTCTAACGAGCCGCCCTGGGCCAGTCCATAGAACTTGAGGTATTCGATTTCCCGGTAAAACCCGAATGTCCGGGCCCGGCTGATTTCTTCGGCAAACCGGTCTTCCGACAGTTCCACGGTGTAGCGCATCTCATTGATTACCGGGTGCTCGAAATGGATGGTACACGAGATAACGGGCTTTTGGGCCGGATAGACGCAGACGGATTTGCCCTCTTTTTTGAGTTCAATGGGCGATTCGATGACGAAATAAAGCCGGGGCGCATCCTGCTCAATGATGCCCGCCGCCCGGATGGCGTCGGTAAAAACCCCTGCACTGCCGTCCATGATCGGCACTTCGTATTCGTTTAACTCGGCAATGGCATTGTCGATGGAAAGGCCGGCGAAAGTGGCCATCAGGTGTTCAATCGTGGAGACGATAAAGCCGTCTTCACCGATGACCGTGGCCAGGCTGGTGTCGACCACCCGGTTGAAATGGCTCGATATCAGCGGCCGGCCCGGCAGATCAACCCGTCGGAACTTGATGCCGAAATTCGGGGGCGCCGGCTTGATGGTCAGTTCCACCGGCTTGCCGGAATGGACCCCGGTTCCGGAGAAATGTACCGGTTCCGAGAGGGTGCGTTGTCTGTAATACATGTCCATTGAAAAGGAATAATTATTTTTTGCCGGTTTTGCCAGCCGTCAAAACCGGTGATTGTACCAAGTCCATAGAGAATCGATATTGGGATATTGTTGTCGAAATTCCCATAAATTCATTTTTGTATAACGAATTTTTAGCAAAATTGCAATGTATGGCCAAAGCGCCTTGCAATTTTTACGATCTGTCAGCAATTTTTCAAACTGTCGCGGATATAGTCTCCGAACACCCGGACCGCCTCACTGGCCGGCGATGGGCCCAGGTGCAGACCGAGCTCGACATCCGGCAGGTCGGGCAAGCCCTCATCGGTCCCGATAATGGACATGTTTGGCGAAAGGGTGCTGGGCGTGACAATGGTGATCGCCATGCCGGCCACCACCACCGCGCGAATCCCAGCCAACCCCCGGCTGGTACAGACCATGCGCCATTTGCGCTCACAGGTCTCCAGGGCCGCCAGAGCAGATTCCCGGAACACGCAGGCCCCTTCCGGGAAAAGCGCAA
Source organism: Thermodesulfobacteriota bacterium (assembly GCA_051745395.1). Classification (GTDB taxonomy): domain Bacteria; phylum Desulfobacterota; class Desulfobacteria; order Desulfobacterales; family Desulfosalsimonadaceae; genus JBNJEA01. The sequence goes on from JBNJEA010000045.1 coordinate 17,483, forward strand.
GCGGCAGCGGATCGCGTTCATGAAGGCGGCAGCCTTCGGCTTCGGCCCAGACGAGCTGCTCCCGGCGGATTATGATGCCGCCGGGCGACTGGGGCTGGCGGGTGGTTACCGCCAGATCCACGTCGCCTTCCCGGATCAGTCGCAACAGGTTTACGCTTAATTCACAGCAGACCTCCAGCCGGATTTTGGGATACAGGGTTCCGAAATGCGACAGCACCCGCGGCAGCAGGTAGGCGGCATAGTCGTCGGGAATGCCCAGCCGTACCCGCCCCTTGATGTCGGGATCGCCGAGTTCGGCCATGGCCGAATCGTTTAACTTGAGAATCCGCCGCGCGTAATCGAGCATTACCTCGCCGTTGTCGGTCAAGCCGACCTTGCCCTTGTACCGGGTCAGCAGAAATTTGCCCAGAGTCTGTTCCAGTCGGCGCACCTGCATGCTCACCGCAGATTGGGTCCGGTTGAGCCGGGCGGCGGCCTTGGTAAAACTGCCGAGTTCGGCCACGGTCACAAACGCCCGGAGCAGATGGATATCGAGATCCGGATTGAAGATCATGTGGTTTTTTCCCCTATCACAAGCTGTGATGTCCCCATCACCAGTATTCATTAGCCAAGGGTTCAATATTGCATTAGATATAAGTCAAAACCAATATCGAATGCAAAGAGGTGATACCCTATGAAAAGAAGCGGCGCAACCACGATTTTTTCCGTAAACGATTTATTGATGCTTTTGGTGATCCAGTGCTGGGGATTGACGTTTTTGTTTACCAAGCTCGGCCTCCAGAGCCTGGATCCGTTGAGCTTTGCCAACCTGCGTATCGCCAGCGCCGTTATCGTACTGGCCGTGATCGCGGCCTTCCACGCCGGCAGCCACGGCACGGTCCGGCTCCATTTTTCCGAGCATCTTCTGGCCATGCTGCTTGGCGTGCTGGGCATGGCCTGTTTTCCGTTCTGTTTTAGTCTGGCGATGAATCATACCAGCGCCGCCAATGCCGGGCTTATCTTCGGCACCACGCCGGTGGTGGTGGCCGCGATGAGCCGGATGTTTGGCATGGAACGCTTCGGGCTCAGGCAGTGGGCCGGCTTGATCCTGTCCTTTACCGGCGTGGCCTGCATTATGTTCGCCAAGGGTATACAGGTTTCGCCGGCCGCAATGGGCGGGGATCTGCTGATGGTGCTGGCCATGCTCATCTGGGCCGTCTATACGGTGATCAACCGGTTTGTCAAACAATCCCATTCGTCCCTTCAGATCACCGCGTACGGCGGCATCTGGGGGGCGGCCGCACTGGCGGCGGCCAGTTTCGGTCACCTGGCTGCGGTGTCGATATCCGAGGTCTCGCCCGTGTCCTGGCTCGGGGGGCTGTGCGCCGGCGTTTTGGGCACCGCGCTGTCCTACGTAATCTGGAACAGCAGCATAAAAAGCGCAGGGCCCGCCAAAACCGCCGTGTATTTGAACCTGGTTCCCATCGTGGCCGCGGTCAGCGGTTTTTTGATTTTAAACGAAGCACTGGGGTGGCCCCATTTGGCTGCTGCTGTGTTCGTGGTCACCGGCGTGATGTTGACCCGGGCAGGGCCGGATGCCGTTTCGTAGGCGCGCGCCCCGGGGGTTTTCGGTGGGCCTGTACTGTCGCCGCTCATCCGATGTCGCCCCGGGCCTGGAACACGGAGTTGGCCTGTGGGTTTGCATCGGATTGCGCTTTGATGTAAAGTTGGAATCTCTCCGGAAGGGTTTGGGAAACGATGACGACAACACGGTGGTTGCCGCGCAACCGGCCAGTAAGTTTTAGATGAAACGCTCAATTTAGGATGGAGGGAAGCCGTATGGATATGAATACCGTCTATTTCACCCAATGGTCGCAAACGGAAAACATGCTTGAAAAGACCGGATCGCTCTGCCAGGCGGCGGGTGTTTTCGACGCCGTGGCAGAAAACGACAAGGTGGCCGTCAAGCTCCACGTGGGGGAACTGGGAAACCCCAACTATGTCCGGCCCTTTTTCGTCAAACAGATCGTCGACGCCATCCGGGCCAAGGGCGGCAAGCCGTTTTTAACCGACACCACCACCTACTATCCCCTGAAACGAAACCACGCGGTCGACCACATGGAAACCGCCATTGCAAACGGCTTCGGCTTTGCCCCGTTTATCGTGGCCGACGGCTTGACCGGGGAAAACGGGATAAGTGTGCCCTCAAGTGACCCGCTGCTTTCAGATGTCGAGGTAGCCGGCGCTATCTATCACGCCGACGCCATGATCGTGGTCTCCCATTTAAAAGGCCATCCCCTGGCCGGCTTCGGCGGGGCCGTCAAAAACTTGGGCATGGGCGGTGTTACCAAAAAAACCAAACTGGCGCAGCATCGGCTTTTGAATCTCGTGATTGATGAAGATCTGTGCCAGGGATGCGGGACCTGCGCTGACGCCTGCTGGTTTTCCCTGCCCCGGATAGAAAATGAGGTGGCGGTTATCGACTCCCCCCACTGCATGCGGTGTCCCATCTGCCGAAATTCCTGCCCGGAAGGGGCCATCCGCCTGGAAAACCGGGAGGATCTGCCCCGGGGCCTGTCCGTTGCCGCCAAGGGCGTGGTCGATACCTTCGCCCCCGGAAAGGTCAGCTATCTCAATTTTGCCCATGATGTGTCCACCGTATGCGACTGCGCACCGGTGGCCGGGGAAAAGTTTTCCAGGGATGTGGGCGTTTTCGCCGGATTTTCCGCGTTGTCCATCGATGCAGCCGGTGCCGTCCACATTGACATGGACCACTTAAACAATGTGCATGGCGTAGACAGCCTGCAGCAACTGCACAAACTGCGGGAGTTGGGTTATCCGGGGGCATTGAATCCGCAACAGGTCACCGTATAAAACGCTACCCGTTCAAGGAAGTGAAGGGCCTTTGGATATCAGCACCGTTGGAGATGAATCGGCCGCGCAGGTGACGCACCGGATTAAAGGGGTCCTGTTTACCATGCTGGGGGCCTTCTGTTTTGCCCTCGCACCGGTATGGGTGCGCTCCATCGAGGCGTATTCTCCCATCAGCATTGTTTTTTATCGGGCACTTATCGGTTCGGTTCCGTTGATTTTATGGGTGAGCCGGTCTTCTGCAATGCGAAAGCGCGCCGACCCCCGGCAGTTGGACGGAAAACACCGGCTTGTGCTCTTGTGTATGGGCTTGTCCATGTGCAGCACCGCTTGTTTCTATTATTTTGCCGTGTTGAAGACCACGGTGGCCAAAGCGGTTTTGCTGCACTATACCGCCCCCATATACGTGGCGCTGCTGAGCCCGCTGCTGCTGAAAGAAAAAAACACTTTGCTGACCTGGTTTGCCATTGGAGTGGGTCTTTTCGGGACCGCCCTTATTGCCGAACCGGCCACTATCCTCGGCGCCGGCCGGGATGAGGTTTTGGGCATCATCAGCGCCATGCTCTCCGGCGTCTGCCTGGCCGGGGTTTTTCTCTTCGGCAGGTTTTTGTCCGGATACGTTCCCTCGCTGGTGCGGACCATGTGGGGCTGTCTGGTCGTCGTTTTGGTGCTGCTGCCGTGGGGGATGTTTATCCCGGCCGGGCACTTCGGGTCCAATCTGCCTTTTTTGGTCATTCTGGCCACGGTATCGCTGGTATTGCCGTATACCCTTTTTTTCAAGGCCCAGAATTATATTTCCGCGCAGGCGGCCTCCATTGTAGCCCTTTTTGAGCCGGTTTGCGGAGTGGTTCTTGGCTTGGTGATTTACGGCGAGCACTTGAGCCTGTCCGGGGCAATTGGTGCTGCAGCGGTAATGGCAAGCATCTGCCTTTCGACCTGCCGGCCTTGAATCCAATGGCCTTGCCGTTGAAAGACCGGTTGCGGAAAATTCGACTTGACACGGTTTATTCGCTCCGTTAGGACATTCTAAAAATTATTGCGAAGCGAAGGTGCCCTCCACAGGGCCTTAAAAGGGAATCCCGTGAAAATCGGGAGCGGTCCCGCCGCTGTAATCGGGGACGAAATCCGCAAAACGCCACTGTCTGAGTACGGGAAGGCGCGGAAAGTAGACCGATCCGAAAGCCAGAAGACCTGCCTTTTGCTTGTGTCATTGCCGTGCGCGCGGCCACGTGCGGCCTTGATGCGATAAAAAAGGGTGAAGAAGACGGGTGCAGCCCTCTTAAGCCGCAAGGCTTGGGAGGGCTTTTTTCGTTTGAACCCGTCACGCCGGCATTGAAATGCCAGCGCCCCCCGGTAAAACGGTAAATCGGGTGGCTGTGGACAAATTGGAAATAAACCGGCCGCAAAGCAAAGGAGGAAGATATGAAGCGCAAGGTTTTGAAAAAGTTTGCAATGATCGGTTTTGCAAACGTATTGTTGCTTGCCGGGACCGTGGCGGTGGCCGGCGGCCATGGCCACCACCACAAAAAGCCCGAAAAAAAAGGCATTTTGCTGGTGGCGTTCGGTTCCAGCCTGCCCGAAGCCCGGGCGGCTTTCGACCACATCGACAAAACGGTTCGGTCCGCGTTTCCGGATCTGGCCGTCCGATGGGCCTACACCTCACGGATTATCCGGGACAAGCTGGAAAAACAGGGAAAGCAGCTAAACTCGCCCGCCCAGGCCCTGGCCGAAATGGCCGATGCGGGC
>JBNJEA010000046.1:0-22037 GCA_051745395.1 Thermodesulfobacteriota bacterium
GAAATATTTACAACCGCGGCGTCTGAAAGCGTTTACCGTATGCCGCCGCGGCAACAGCATCGGGAGAGAGCGGTATGGGCGATTACATATTGGTAATTATCAGTTGCATCTTTATCAACAACATCATATTGGCCCAGTATCTCGGCATCTGTCCGTTTATGGGCACCTCAAAGAAGATGGAAACGGCCGTGGGCATGGCCGGTGCAGTGGTCTTCGTGCTGACCATGGCCGGCATTATTACCTGGACGGTGGATACCTTTTTCTTAAAGACGCTCGATATCGAATACCTGCGGACCATCGCGTTTATCCTCGTGATCGCCTCGCTGGTCCAGTTCGTTGAAATGTTTTTGAAAAAGATGATTCCCGCGCTGTATGCCGGACTCGGGATCTTTCTGCCGCTGATTACGACCAATTGCGCGGTGATGGGCGTCTGCCTGCTCAATATCCAGAATGAGTTAAATTTCCTGGAGGCACTGATTACATCCATTGCCTACGCGGTGGGTTTCGGGCTGGCCCTGGTCCTGTTTACCGGCGTCCGGGAACGCGTTGTCCTCGGACGGGTGCCCAAGCCGTTGCAGGACACATCCATCGGTTTGGTCACCGCGGGCATGATTGCCCTGGCATTTATCGCGTTTAAAGGCATGGCGTAAAATAGCGACTGATTGAAAGCAAACAGAAAAGAGGGTTACCGTGTTTGAAGCCATTTTGTTTACACTCGGACTCGGCGGCGCCTGCGGTATTGTGCTGAGCGCGGCCTCGAAAGTCTTTTACGTATATGAAGATCCCCGGATTGCAAAAGTGGAAAATCTCCTGGCCGGTGCCAATTGCGGCGGTTGCGGTTATGCGGGATGTTCCGCGGCCGCCGAAGCCATTGTTCACGGCGAGGCACCGCCGACAGCATGTATTTTAGCCGGCCCCGACAGCGTCTCCGCCGTCGCCGCCCTCATCGGTGCGGAAGCCGGTACCGCTGAGGCGTTGAAGTCATTCAACGACTGCCTCGGGGGATTGCGGGCCACCGATCGCTATTTTTACCAGGGGTTGAACCGATGCAGCGCTGTGGCGGCCATGTACGGAGGCAAACGCGACTGCACCATCGGATGTCTGGGGTTTGGGGACTGCGTGCGGTCGTGCCAGTTTGATGCCATTTATCTCGGAGAAGAGGGCTTTCCCGTGGTCGACAAGGACAAATGCGTGGGCTGCGGGGCCTGTGAGCAGGTCTGCCCCAAGCCAATTGTCGAGGTTCGGCCCATGTCTGACCGGCTGCTGCATTTAAACACCGAAGACGATGCCCTGGCCCCCTGTCAGCAGACCTGTCCGGCGGAAATCGATATCCCGCGTTATGTCCGGCAGATCAAAAACGGTGAGTATGAAGCCGCGGTCAACACCATCCGCGAAAGAAACCCGCTGCTTTTGACCTGCGGCCGGGTCTGTCCCCACCCGTGCGAGGAATACTGCCGGCGCCACATTGAAGACGACCCTGTTTCGATTAACCAGCTCAAGCGCTTTGTGGCCGACCTGGAGATGAATGCGGGGCAGCGATATCCCATAGACAAGGCCCCGGATACGGACAAGCGCGTGGCGGTGATCGGCGGCGGGCCGGCCGGGTTGAGCGCTGCCTATTTCCTGCGCCGGGTGGGCCATCAGGTCGATATCTTTGAGGCCATGCCCAAGCTCGGCGGAATGCTCCGCTACGGCATCCCGGAATACCGCCTGCCCAAGGCCGTTTTGGACTGGGAAATCGAGGGCATTTTGAATCTGGGAATCGAGGCCCATACCAATGTGGAAATGGGCCTGGATTTTGACCTGGGATCCCTTGTCGGCGCCGGTTTTGACGCCATCTTTTTCGGCGTCGGCGCATGGAACGACTACAACCTGAAAATCCCCGGCGAGGAGTTAAGCGGCTGCTTTACCGGTATTGACTTTCTGGCCCGGATCGGCAAGGAAGAACCGGTTCAAATCGGCCGGCGGGCTGCGGTGATCGGCGGCGGCAACACAGCCATTGACTGCGCCCGGACCCTGGTGCGAATGGGGGTGGAAAAGGTTTACCTTGTCTATCGCCGGACCCGGAAGGAAATGCCGGCCAACGAGGTGGAAATCGAGGCCGCCGACGAAGAGGGCATTGAATTTCTCCTTTTGGCCAACCCCAAGGAGGTCAAGGGCGATGAGGACGGCAACGTGACGGGTCTGGAATATCTGAAAATGGAACTCGGTGAACCGGACGCCAGCGGGCGCCGCCGACCGGTGCCCGTGGAAGGATCGGAAACGGTCCTTGACGTCGACACCATCATTACGGCCATCGGGCAGTCGCCGGACATGAAATTCAAAAAGGAAGGCACCCGCCTTGCCAGTGTGGCCACCACCCGCTGGAACACCTTTGACGTGGATCCGGAGACCTGTCAGACCAATGTGCCCTATATTTTTTCCGCCGGTGATTCGGCAACCGGTCCGGCCACGGTCGTGGAAGCCATAGGGGGCGGCCGGCGCGCTTGCCGGGCAATTGACCAGTTTCTGCGGGGCAAGCCGGTCACGCGGGAACCGAAGGCCCTGCTGTCCAAACGCCATATATCCGAGTCGCTTTTTGATGCCGTACCCGGCGTCCGGAAATCGAAACGGACTCAAATGCCGGAAATGCCGCTTTCCGAGCGGATCCATAACTTCGAGGAAGTCGATCAGGTGATCAGTGAATCCGATGCCCGGTATGAATCCGGGCGGTGTCTGAACTGCTGCCGGTTGTGTTATGATCCCGATATCAGTCAGCCGCCCAAAACTGCGGCGTAAACGGCTGCATTTTATTTGAGCCGGTTTGTTTTTTCCGAACCGTTTGCCCAAATTCAGCTATTCGTAAAAGCTGTTGCCTTTTCTCCCGCCAGGATGCAAAGCCGTTCCTGGCGCTCTTTGCGGCCCTGGCGCGGGAATCGAGAAAAAATCGATGAGCCGGCTAATTGACCTTGTATAGCCCTTTCGCTGCTTGATCTTGTACCACCGTACCGCATGTGAGGATGCCTTCACATGCGGTTTTTATTTGCTCGGGGGGTGGCCGGCGGACTTTACAATTCATGCTTTGCCTGTTAGCATATTGATAATACGAGATAATAAGGAGGGGCAATGGCGGATAACTCCATCGAGCAACGCAGAAAGGAAATGGAAAATCAACTGCGGGCTTTACAGCAGCAGGTGGACAGTATGGATGCCAAGCTGCGCGCCTATCTGGCGGATCGGGAAAACAAGCCGCATCCCCGTCACCAGGAGCTTGTGGAAAGAGTCCAGCGTTTTCGGATCGACCCGCGCATATCGTCGAAGCATTTGGAGACCCTGCTCGATAACCTGCAGTGGAAGGTGTATTACTATAACCGGGCATGGCGGCAGTTATGGGAAAATGCCGAAGCCGTTCGCCGTGCCCAGGCCCGGGAGGCCCGAGGGCAGCAAAGCACCGATCAAAAAGAGACGAATTCGAACAAAAACGGGGGCCATTCGGCTGGCGGAGCCGACAACCGGCCCATTTATTCGGTGGACCGCTTGTGGGATATCCAGCGCCAGAAACTCGATGAAGCAGGGGCGCCTTCGAACGCGGAATCCAAAGAGGATTTTGTCCAGCGGATCAAGCAGCGATACGGCAAGCTGGCTTCCGAAAAGCAGGAAGACGAGGAAATCGTAATGAAATTCGACAAAACCGAAAAGCGATGCACTCTGGCCCTGAAAAAACAAAACCCGGAATAGGGGAAAGTCTTTTGATGTTTTTCGGTTCTGACGGACGTCTTTTTTCTATATGGAAATAGGCGGATCGGTATCAAAATGATCCGGTTTCCAGCTTTTTTGCGGCTTGATATAAATTCGCCATATCCGGTGGCATTGGGGCTTCAAAGGTGGTTTCGTTTCCGGTTTGCGGATGGATGAACCCGATGGTACGGGCGTGGAGCTGTTGACGGGTTACCTGTCGAATCAGCCGCACCTGTTCGGCGGAAAGGAGGTAATGCCGGAGGGGGTTTTTGAAACCATACGTTGGATCGCCTACTACCGGATGGCCGATTGCGGCGGCATGAACGCGGATTTGATGGGTGCGTCCCGTTTTGAGTTCAAAGTGCAGTAAGCTAAAGCCCCCGAAGTGATGCAGCACCGTCCAGCGGGTTTCGGCCGGGCGGCCCTCAGCTGCGTCGTGGCGGATGGCCATCTTTTTTCGATGTACCGGATGCCGGGATATGGGAAGCGTGATGGTGCCGGTAGCCCTTTCTGGTTTTCCGTATACAAAGGCGAGATAGCCTTTTTTGAGGGTCCGCCTTTTGAATTGGTCAGTTAGAGCCGTATACGCAGCCATTGTCCGGGCCACCAGCAAAATCCCGGAAGTGTGCTGGTCCAGCCGGTGGACAATGCCCGGCCGATCCGGCGATGCGCCGATATTTGCCAGCTCGGGGTAGCGATAAAGCAGGCCGTTGGCCAATGTGCCGGTGAAATGACCGGGCGCGGGGTGGACCACAATGCCGGGTGGTTTGTTTACGACAATACAGGCGGAATCTTCATGGAGAACGTCTATGGCGACGGATTCGGCCACGGCGACGGAGCCCGGGGCGTTTCCGGACCGATAGGACGCCGGGGTTTGGCCGGTGATCCGGTCGCCGGCGGAAAGCCGGTAAGCGGGTTTTTTTATCTTTTCATTGACCGAGAAGTAACCGGCACGGATCATCCGGCTGGCCTGGTTGCGCGAAGAGGCCAGCCGGTGGTTGGACAGGATCTGATCGAAACGTTCGGCCGCCTCGTCCGGACCCACCGTAAAATCAACGGGTTCCCCCGAATCGGATGGATCGCTAAATTGGATCATTTACGCAGATGAGGCGTTTTTGCCGTTGCCATCACCTGTAAACAGGGATTCAATTTCGGTCCACACCGCGGTCTCATCCTGGGCTTTCGCCGTACTGATTTCGCAAAGCAACAGGCTTTTTGCGGTATCGAGGAGTTTGCGTTCGCCGAAGGACAGGTCCTTGGTCAGTTTGAGCATGTACAGGTCGCGAAAGACCTCTGCGACATCAAAGAGAGAACCGGTTTTGATTTTATCCATATACTCTTTGTACCGCCGGTTCCAGGTCTGGTTGTCGTGGATGTCTTCTTTTTTTTCCTGAAGAATGGAATAAACCGTTGGAATCTGACCTTCGTCGATGACGGTCCGCAACCCCACCGAATCCACATTGGCCGTTGGAATCATGATCACCATGCCGTTGTCTATGATTTTCATGATGTAAAAATCATGTGTGGCGCCATTGATCATCCGGCTTTCCATGGATTCAATCCGGCCCACGCCGTGGGCGGGATATACCGCCAGATCACCGATTTTAAACCCCTTGGCCGTTTCTTGACTCTGGATTTCTGCTTTTCGTGCCATTTTGATTCACCAACACACCATATAAATATATCTGAACTGCAATCTTTATTCCCAAAAAAAGCATATTACCAAAAGTTTTATCTGAAAGCAACAAAAAAAGGGGGCGCGGGAAAACCCCGGCCCCCCTTTCAATCACTCGGGATATGTGTTTCTACATCAAGATTACAGCAAAAATGGCACCATCAGCAGGGCCACGACATTTAAAATCTTGATCATCGGGTTAACGGCCGGGCCGGCTGTATCTTTGTAGGGGTCGCCTACAGTGTCACCGGTGACAGCGGCTTTATGGGCGTCACTGCCCTTGCCGCCGAAGAAGCCGTCTTCGATGTATTTCTTGGCGTTATCCCAGGCGGCGCCGCCGGTGGTCATGGAAATGGCCACGAACAGACCGGTAACGATACTGCCGATAAGCAGCCCGCCAAGGGCGACTTTGCCCAGCAGAAAGCCGACGAGCAGCGGCGTGACAACAGGCAGCAACGCGGGTACCAGCATTTCCTTCAGCGCGAACTTGGTGACGATGTCCACACAGGTGTGGTAATCCGGTTTCTGGGTGCCTTCCATGATGCCCGGGATCTCCCGGAACTGGCGGCGGACCTCGTCAACCACCGCGCTGCCGGCGCGCCCAACAGCGTTCATGGCGATGGATGCAAACAGATACGGCAGCAGACCGCCGATGAAAAGCCCGATAATCACGTTCACATCCGCCAATCCGAAGCTAAGGGACTCAGCCGTTTCTTCTGCACCCTGGATTACGAATTCCTGGGTGTAGCATGAAAACAGGACCAGGGCGGCCAAGCCGGCGGAGCCGATGGCATATCCCTTGGTCACGGCCTTGGTCGTGTTGCCCACGGCGTCGAGCGGGTCGGTGACGGCGCGGACGCTGTCGTCCAATTCCGCCATTTCGGCGATACCACCGGCATTGTCGGTGATCGGGCCGTAGGCGTCAATGGCAATGACCATACCGGTCATTGAGAGCATGGCGACTGCGGCAATGGCAATCCCGTAGAGATCGGCAAAGTAGTAAGCCGAACCGATGCCGGCACAGATCGCCAGAACGGGGGCAGCCGTGGACTGCATGCTGATGGCCAGACCGGCAATGATGTTGGTGCCATGACCGGTGGTCGATGCTTCGGCCAGGGATTTAACCGGGCCGTAGGTACCGGTGTAGTATTCGGTGATAATGACGATCACGACGGTCAAAATCAGGCCGACCAGCGCGGCGTAAAACAGATTGATGGACGGAATGCCGCCCATTTCGGTCATAACGAAATCGGTTACGAAATAAAATGCAACCGCGGCCAGAATTGCGGCACCAAACATCCCTTTGTACAGGGCGCCCATGATGTATTCGCTTTTGCCCATCCGCACAAAGCCAGTGGCGATGATGGAGGCGATAATGGAAATGGCCCCCAGGATCAGGGGATAATGGATTGCCATTTCATTTCCGGGGAAAAACAGGTGCCCCAGCAGCATTGCAGCCACAACGGTGACAGCGTAGGTTTCAAACAGGTCGGCTGCCATACCGGCGCAGTCGCCGACGTTGTCGCCCACATTGTCGGCAATGGTGGCCGGGTTTCTGGGGTCGTCTTCCGGAATGCCGGCTTCAACTTTGCCAACCAGGTCCGCACCAACGTCGGCCCCCTTGGTAAAGATACCGCCGCCGAGCCGGGCGAAAATCGAGATCAAGCTGCCGCCAAAGCCGAGAGCCACCAGGGGCACGACTTCCCCCACAATGGTGTAGAAACCGGCAATGGAGGTCAACGCCAGGCCGGCAACCAGCATCCCGGTCACGGAACCGCCCCGGAAAGCCAGCTTCAGGCCCGAAGCCAGGCCGCTTTTGGCGGCTTCAGCCACGCGCACATTGGCCAGTACGGAAACCCGCATGCCGATGTAGCCGGCCAGGTAGGACGCAACTGCTCCGACCAAAAAACCAATGGCGGTAGTCGCACCCAGGCTGATGTAAATGACGACGAAAATGATGGCACCGACAATCGCCATGGTTTTTAATTGCCGGTTGAGGTAGGCAATGGCGCCTTCTTCAATCGCTGTGGCGATTTCCACCATTTTTTCGGTTCCCGTGGGCGCTGCCTTGACAAGACCGGCCACGACCAGGGAAAACAGGATCCCGATAGCCCCAATGATTGTACATGTCAACGGAATGTTTTCCAACAATGCTTCCATACTTTTCCTCCCTTAACGCTTGGTTAAAAAAATTCAACTTGCCTATTTATCCGGTTCATTTGCCATATTAAACTGGTTCATTGCTGCCGTTACACCTTTTTCCAAAATCGTTGCCGCCGCTTTTTCCGCACGGTCAATGGTCGGCTCGAAATTTCGCCATTCCTCCGGAAAAAAGCTGCCGAGCACGTAATCGGTCACATCCATGGGGGGCGTGGGCCGGCCGATGCCGACGCGAATCCTCGGGAAGTTTCCGCTGCCGAATGCGCCTGCTATGGATTTAAGACCGTTGTGGCCGCCGTGGCCGCCTTTGGCTTTGATTTTCAGCCGGCCTTTTTCAATTTCAATGTCGTCATGCACAATCAAGGTCTGTTCGACCGGGATGTTGAAATAGGCCGCCAGTTGACAGACCGGTGGTCCGCTGCAATTCATGTAGGCCATCGGTTGGGCCAGTGTGATCTGTGTCCCGTTGTAACGGCCGCGGCCGAAACGGGCTTTGAATTTACTGGCGTCCATGGCGATATGCCAAGCTTGCGCCATCCGTTCAACGGCTTTGAAGCCAACGTTATGCCGCGTGTTGGCATACTTTCTCCCCGGGTTGCCCAGACCGGCGATAAGCCATTGGCGTTTTCCGTCATTGTGCATTCGTTTCTATCAAGTCGCTGCGGCAGAGCCGCTTATTCCTCTTCTCCGCCGCCGGCTTCACCTTCACCCTCGCCCTCAGCGCTTTCTTCGGCATCTTCTTCACCGGCATCTTCTTCGCCGGCTTCTTCCTCGGGGGCTTCCATCTTCGGGCTGACCACGGTCACAACCGTGAAATCGACCTCATAGGGAATTTCCACATCACCGGTTAGCTCGATTTCACTGACATGTATGGAATCGCCCATTTCCAGGTTGCTGATATCGATCTCGATCTGTTCCGGAATATTTCTCGGCAGACAGTATACCTCGAGTTCCCGGCGGATAATCTGCAAAATCCCGCCTTCTTCCACGCCGTTGGATGTCCCGGTGGTTGTTACCGGTACGGTGGTGGCGATTTTTTCATGCATTTTAATTTCGTAGAAATCGGCATGGATGTAGTGAGCCTTGACGGGATCGATTTGGAACTCTCGGATCATCACGGTCTTGTCATAGGATTGGTCGCCCTGGACGACCAGGTTGATCAGGCCCTGTGCGTATTGGGGGCTGTTAAACATCCTTTCGAGTTCCTGGATGCTGACGGAAATCGACATGTTGTCGAGGTCTGGCCCGTATAGGTTGGCCGGAATCCGGCCCTGCCGCCGGAGTTGGCGGGCCGGGCCTTTCCCGGTTTCTGTCCGGGTTCTGGCATTTAATTTTACAATATCCAAGAGTTTGGCCTCCGTTTTTACATATTATAATGGGTATTTTTGTTTACACAAATAATGATGTCACCGAATCGCCGCTATGACTTCGGTAAATGGCCTCGCCGAAAAGGTTGGCGATGGAAAGCACCACGATTTTATCGGACGATTTTTTTGCACTGGTCACGGGGATCGTATCGGTTACCACCAAAGATTTGATGGCGGAGTCATTGATGCGGTCAACGGCCGGTCCGGACAATACGGGATGGGTACAACATGCGTGTACCTCACGGGCCCCATAGGTGGCGATGGTGTTGGCGGCTTCGGTCAGGGTTCCGGCCGTGTCGACCATGTCGTCTAGAATAATGGCCTTTTTATCAGCCACATTGCCGATAACGGCCATGGCCTTGGCCTGATTGGGGGCGGAGCGTCGTTTATCGATAATGGCCAGTCCCGCATCCAGCCGCTTGGCAAAGGCCCGCGCGCGTTCCACGCCGCCGGCGTCCGGGGAGACGATTACCATGTCATCGCTTAATTGTTTGCGCATGTAATCTATGAGCACGGGGGCGGCAAAGAGATTGTCCACCGGAATATCGAAAAAGCCCTGGATCTGTCCGGCGTGCAGGTCCATGGTGATAATCCGGTTGGCACCGGCGGTGGTCAGCAGGTCGGCCACGAGCTTGGCGCTGATGGGCACACGGGGCGCGACCTTTTTATCCTGCCGGGCATAACCGAAATAGGGGATAACCGCCGTGATTCGTTTGGCGGAAGATCGCTTGAATGCATCGATTAACAGCAGCAGTTCAACAAGGTTTTCATTGACCGGCTGGCAGGTCGGCTGGACGACGAATACATCCTTGGCGCGGACGTTGTCATCGATTTCAATCTGAACCTCTCCGTCACTGAACCGTTTGATCGTGGAGCAGCCGGCAGGCGAATCCAGATATTTGCATATGGCATTTGCCAGTTCCGGGTTTGCATTGCCGGTAAAGATGATGTAGCCGTTATCCTTTTGCATCAGCCTGTTGCCATTTTTGTAAGTGGTGATCAAGATCTCAAGTTTAGTCTGGCTGGGGCGGGAGGATTCGAACCTCCGAATGCAGGAACCAAAATCCTGTGTCTTACCGCTTGACGACGCCCCAGCAACAACGCAGATGAAGTACCGCTACTGCCTGTTTTCGGGCTGTTTTGTCTCTGTCAGCAACTGCGTTTGAAATACCTGCCATTGTAAATGTTTCGACAAGTGCCGATATGCGCGGTCCGCCGTGTTCCGGTCACGGAAAAGACCGTATACAGCCGATCCGCTGCCGGTCATCAGGGCACCTTCGGCCCCGGCTGCCAGCAGCTTTGATTTGGCGACCTCGATTTCCGGACACAGCTTGAATGCGATCGGTTCGAGTGCATTATGCAACCGTTTTGGCGCATCCACGTCCCAGTCCGATTCAAAAATAAATTTTGTAGTTATTTTTTCGGTTTTTGTCAATCCCAAATTCAACTTTTTGTACACGGCGGCCGTGGAAACAGGCTGCATCGGGTAGATCAATACGATGGGCCAGGACCGCAGTCCGGCAAAGGGGGTTAAAATCTCGCCAAGGCCCGTGGCCACGGCGGGCCGGCCGTAGAGAAAAAACGGCACATCCGCGCCGATGGTCCGGGCAAGTTCGGCCAGGCGCGGTTGGGGCAGACGATAGCCGAAATGGCGGTTTAAGCCCGAAAGCACGGCCGCCGCATTGCTGCTGCCGCCTCCCAGGCCCGCACCGACCGGAATGGTTTTGTGGATGGCAATGTGGACGCCGGCATCGATGGCCGTGGCGTTAAAAAAGCACCGGGCAGCCCGGTGGGCTATGTTGGATTCGTCTGCCGGGACATCGGCGGCGTCGCAGGACACGGAAATGTCCGGGGCTGCAGTCAATCGGACGATATCAAAAAGCCCGATGCAGCACATCAGCATTTGCAGTTCATGATAACCGTCGACCCGCCTGCCCAAAACGTCGAGGTAGAGGTTGATTTTTGCAGGCGCCGAAATCTCCATCGCCGGAGGGCCTTTTGGAAAAACGCCCGCCCGGAAAATGCGGAAAAACTTTCCGGGCGGGCGTTTGTATCGCAGATTTTGCCTGTCGGGGGTTATTTCTGGAGCTTTATAATCTGAATCCCCTGGCGGGCGCGCATGACATAGAAGTAAAGCGTTTCGCCTTTTTCGGCTTTGTTGATGATTTTTCGGTATTGGTCCACCGAATCAACCGGTTGATGATTGATTTCCCGGATGATGTCGCCCTCATTGAAGCCGGCCTCATAGGCCTTGCTGTCGCCGGCCACATTGGTGACGATGATGCCTTTGGTGCTTTCCAGGTTGTAGCGCTGTGCCATGTCTTTCGTAAGATCGGTGACTTCCAGGCCCAGAGCATCCTGTGGTTGGGCGTCGGGCCGGCGCTGCACGTCGGCGGTCTTGTCTTCTTTCCGTTTGGCGATGGTCACCGTGACCGTCCGGGTTTCACCCTCCCGGACGATTTCAAGTCTTGCCTCGTTGCCGGGCTGGATTTCGGCAATCCGCTGGGAAAGTTCCCGTGGCGAGCGTACCGCTTTTCCGTTGACCGTGACAATAATATCCTTGGGCTTGATGCCGGCTTTGTCGGCGGGGTCACCGGGAAAGACCTGGGTGATCAAAACACCGTCTTCTACATCATAGTAATCCTGCAAGTCCGCGTTTAATTCCTGGATGCCCACGCCGAGCCAGCCGCGGGTGACTTCGCCGGATTTTTTCAGCTGGGCGATGATATCGGTGGCCATGGACGTGGGAATTGCAAATCCGATGCCTTCCCCGCCGGAAACGATGGCCGTGTTGATGCCGATGACCTCGCCGTCCATATTGAGCAGGGGGCCGCCGCTGTTGCCCGGGTTAATGGAGGCATCGGTCTGGATAAAGTTATCATAGGGCCCGGCGCCGATGACCCGGCCCTTGGCACTGACAATGCCGGCGGTGACCGTGTGTTCCAGGCCGAAGGGATTGCCGATGGCCATGACCCACTGCCCGATTTTGACCGCATCCGAGTCGCCGATTTCGATGACGGGCAGATCGGCCTTGGCCTTGACCTTGATTAAAGCAATATCGGTCTGGGGATCGGAGCCGATGATTTCGGCGTCATATTCCTTGCCGTTTTTGAGTTTGACCTGGATTTCGTCGGCATTTTCAATCACGTGGTTGTTGGTGACGATAAAGCCTTCCTTGTCCATGATAAACCCCGAGCCCAAGCTTTTGCGTTTAAATTCCCGGGGATCCTGATCCTCGAAAAACCGCTTGAAAAATTCATCAAATGGTCCTTGCGGACCATTTTGCTGCGGGCCGCCGAAGAAGTGGCGAAACACCTGGCCGCCGTTGTCCATGGTTTTAACGGTCCGGATGTTGACCACTGCCGGGCTGGCCTGCTCGGCAAGCTGGGTGAAGCTCTGGGGCACCTCCGGCCCGCCGGCCGGCTTGGCTCCGGCCGCGGATATGGCGTTTCCGCCGGAAAGCAGGAGGTTGCCGCTTACAAGTATTGCTGCTGTAAAAAAGATCACGGCAAGCCAGCCGGATCGTCTCGGTTGCAAGATCATCCTACGTACCTCCTTGGTTGCACAAATTGACGGTTAAAGTCCATTGAAGCAGGTTTTCCAATGGGCTTCTGGAGAAAGGCGCGAGGGAATGGGAAAATTATTTACATCCCATTTCCTTTACATATAACAAACGTAATTCATAGAGGATGTTTGTCAATAAACGCCGTTCTTCATCCGTCAGGTTGCCCTGGGTTTTTTCCTCGAGCATCGCAATGACGTCGATGGTTTGTTTGGCGATGGGCAGGTTTTTCATGGTCTGGCCCGAGCTCGGTTCGCTCTCCATGCCCAGATGAACCAGGGCCGAGGAGTTTAGGGACATGAGAAATGTCATGAAATTGATTTCCGGCATCAGGCATTGCTGCTGATTGGCACTAAAGGTGGTGTTTTCATCTGAGTTTTGTTTGTCTTTGTCCGTCATGGGCGATCGTCTCCTTAACGATTTGATTTGTCTCCATGCGATGGAATGAAAACGATTACAGTTCCAGGATTTGTACGGATTTGACCTTTTGCAGGTCCCGCAGCGCGGCCAAGACCCCATTGGGAATCCGGGAGTCGGTGCGCAGCAGGATAATGTTGTTTTGTCCGTCGAGTTCTCGGCCCACCTGCATGCGGGAGATGTTGATGTTGTGTTCGCCCAGGGTGGCGCCGATGCTGCCGATCGCACCCGGTTCGTCCCGGTTGTGAATCAATGCCAGATGCCCCTGCGGAACGACCTCGATCCGGAAATCATCGATGCGCACGATCCGGGAATCGGATTTGCCGAATACCGTGCCGGCAACTTGACTGGTCTGCCGGGTGGTTTCGATGGTCGTGGTGATGAGATGGATAAATTCCGAGGTTTCCGGGGTGCTGGATTCGGTGACCTTGATGCCCATATCCTTGGCCATGTGGGGAGCGTTGACCGAATTGACCTCCTCGCTTAAGCGATAGGCGAGCAATCCCTTGATAAATGCGGTGGAGACAGGGGTGAGATCAAAGCCGAAAAAATCACCGTTGTACTGAATGTTAATGGACTTGATTTGTCCTTCTATCATCTGGGCCTGGAGGCTGCCCATCCGTTCGGCCAGGTAGAGAAAGGGGCTTAGTTTTTCCAGCACCCGCCCGGAGACGGAAGGGACATTAACGGCGTTGATGACGTTTCCGTGCTGGAGGTACTCGATGATCTGATTGGCCACGGCCACGGCGACATTGGTCTGGGCCTCATACGTCGAAGCCCCGAGATGCGGGGTGCCGATCACGTTGTCGAGCTTGAGCAGCGGATGTTCCGGCGGCGGCGGTTCGGTGGAAAATACGTCGAGTGCGGCGCCGGCGACTTTTTTTGATGCAAGGGCCTCATAGAGGGCGTCTTCGTCGACAATGCCGCCGCGGGCACAGTTGACGATCATGACCCCGTCTTTCATCTGCTCAAATGCGGCGGTGTTGATCATGCCGATGGTGTTTTTGTTCCTCGGCACGTGCACGCTGATGTAATCGGACTGCTCGTAGAGCTCTTCCAGGCTGACGCTTTCCAGGCCTTGTTTCTGGATCTTTTCGGGCTGGATGACGGGATCGTAGACCACAACGCGCATTTTCAGGCCGCGGGCCCGATCGGCGACCACAGAGCCGATTTTGCCGTAGCCGACCACGCCCATAGTCTTGTTGCAGATTTCCCGGCCCATGAGCTTTTTCTTTTCCCAGCGGCCGTCTTTCAACGACGCCGTGCCCTGGGGGATGTTGCGGGTCATCGACAGCATCAGGGCCAGGGCGTGTTCGGCGGTGGTCACCACGTTGCCGCCCGGCGTGTTCATGACCACGATGCCTTTTTTGGTGGCGGCCTGAATGTCGACGTTGTCCAGGCCGATGCCGGCCCGGCCCACCACCTTTAATTGGTCGGCATTTTCCAGCAGGTCTTCGGTGACTTTGGTGGCACTGCGAATCACCAGCCCGTCGTATCCGCTGATGATCGATTTTAATTCTTCCGGCGGCAGGCCGGTTTTGACATCCACTTCCAGCCCTGCTTCCTGCAGTATCTGGATACCGGCTTGGCCCAGATTGTCACTGACTAGCACTTTCATTGCATCAACCTCCGATATCTAGTTGGTTTTTTCGAGTTCGGGTCGGGCGGTTTCGATTTCCACCCGGTTTTTACCGTTGGCTTTGGCGCGATACAGCGCCGTATCCGCACGCAGGATCGTATAGTCGATACTTTCAATGGAGTTGTAGGCGGTCACACCCACGGAAGCCGTAATCTTGAAAGCATCCGGAAATCCCGGGTACCTCAGGTTTTGCGCACATTGACGGATTTTTTCCCCGCATTCGCGGGCCCCTGCGATGTCGGTGTCGGCCATCATCACCATAAATTCCTCGCCGCCGTAACGGGCCAGGGAATCGCTTTGCCGCAATTCGTGGCCGATTTGCCTGATCAGTCGCTTCAGGACCTCGTCGCCTTTCAAATGCCCGTAGGTGTCATTGACATGCTTGAAATCGTCGAGGTCGAAAATGGCGATGGAAAAGGGCTGCCCATGGCGATCGGCCAGACTTTTGCCCCGCCGCAGTTCGGAAAACATCTGGCGCCGGTTGTAGGCCTGGGTCAAATCGTCGTGAATGGCCAGTGTTTCAATGGTATGCAAGGCGTTGCTCAATTCGTTGTTGGTTGCCGAGATGCGGTTGCGAAGCGAGCTGATGTAGGTGCCCACCATGGAAAACCATACCAGCACCGTGGCAAAGACCACGAACTGCAGGGCTTCAATGCGGAAGTGGATGGTTTCCGGGTGGTAGGTGTAGAGCAGTACGATGACCAGCCCGTAACCGCTTACACTAAAAAGGGTAAAGAGCACGAACTGTTTTAAGTTAAATCGCAGGATGCCAAAGAGCAGGGTGACCACATAGATTAAAAGCATTACCGCCCGGACACGGTCGGTGAAATAGATGGCAAACATGGCCCCGATCGCCCCGGGCGTCATCTGGGCAAAGGTAAGGCTCGGATCGCTGAATTTCTGATTCCATCCCGTGCGAAACACGATATAAAAACCGAGCAAAATACCGATGACCACAGAAAATGCGGCGGCAATGCCTTGCAGGGGAAGCCGGACAAATCCCAGAAAATAGCAGTAAATGATCAGGATCAGCCACATCAGGTAGGCCGATACGCCGATGAAATACCGTCGCATCCGGAGTGCCTGCAGCGGATCGTCTTTGGGGATCAGGCCCATCACCGGTGCCCTTTTGAAGTCAGCGGGATTGCATTCCGCCCCGGTCAACACGTTTGGCTTACGGAAACCCTTGGTTTCGTGGTTGCTTTAAAAGCATGCGCTGAATATGATCTTATGCTTTTAACTGTCTCTAAGTCGGCAAGGCAGCCGTTGTCAATCCATGAATTGGTTTTGGATCAATTTTTTTGATGCCGGCATGCTGACACGGAATGTGGGATAATGATAGTAAATTTTAACCACAGATTAAACTGCGAAAGTCGTAAAACACCCAAAAAATGAAGCCGGCGCGTTTTTTTGTGTATTGCGCGATTTTCGTAGTTTAAAAAGGGATGACGGCTTCTTTATTTAACTTACATGGACTGCTTGATTTCGGTGATCGTGTTTTCCACAAGCGCCCGGATTTCCTCCAGCCGGCTTTCGGAAAGGGCCTCAAATCGCATCACCAGCGCCGGCTGGGTATTCGATGCCCGCACCAGGCCCCAGCCGTCGTCAAATACGATGCGCACACCGTCGATGTCGATGACGCGATGGTTTTGCCGCAAAATATCGGTGGCCTTTTCGACCAGGGCGAATTTTTTGTCGTCTGCGCAGTCCACCCGAAGTTCCGGGGTGCTGAAAGTCGGCGGTACATCGGCGAGCAGGGCTTCGATGCTTTTGCCGGTGGTCGACAGGATCTCCAGCAGCCGGCAGCCGGCGTAGACGGCATCGTCGTAGCCGAGGTAGCGGTCGGAAAAAAACATGTGCCCGCTCATCTCCCCGGCAAGATCGGCATTTTCCTGCTTCATCTTCTCCTTGATCAGCGAATGGCCGGTTTTCCACATCACGGCCCGGCCGCCGCGGGCCTCGATATCGTCGTACATGGTCTTGGAGCACTTGACCTCGGAGATAAACGTCGCCCCGGGCTTGCGGGAAAGGATTTCGCGGGCGAAAATGATCATGAGCTGGTCGCCGTAGATGATGCGGCCCCTGTCGTCGACGACCCCGATGCGGTCGCCGTCGCCGTCGAATCCGATGCCTAGGTCCAGGTGGTTGTCCTTGACCAGTGCGATGAGGTCTTTGAGGTTTTTGCCCACCGTGGGATCGGCTTCGTGATTGGGAAACCGGCCGTCCATGTCGCAGTAAAGATCATGGACCTCGCAGTTCAATCGCTTGAAGATCGGCACGGCTACCGGCCCGGCCGTGCCGTTGCCCGCATCCACGCCGACCCGGATGGGACGTTCGATGGTCACATTTTCAATAACGTAAGTCTGGTAAGGGGTCAGGGCATCGCCGTTTTCCAGGGTGCCGTCTCCGGAGACGAAATCACCGCTTTCGGCGATTTCGCGGATGGCCTGAATGGCTTGACCGTGGACCGAGTCCAGCCCCTTGCAGATTTTAAACCCGTTGTATTCCGGCGGATTGTGGCTGGCCGTAATCATGACGCCGCCTTCGGCTTCGAGATGGTAGATGGAAAAATAGAGTACCGGCGTGGGGCAGACGCCGATGTTGATCACCCGGCAGCCGGTGGCAAGCAGCCCGGCCATGAGTTTTTCGGCATACCGGTCCGAGGTCAGCCGGCAGTCCCGGCCCATGGTCAGCTTCTGCGCCCCCTGGCGGACGAGGTAGGTGCCGATGGCCCGGCCCAGGCGTTCGACGTCGTCTTCGGTGAGGTCCTTGCCGGCAATACCGCGGATGTCGTATTCCCTGAAAATTTCCGGATTCATTGTGTGCCTCCTGCTTGCGATCCAGTAGTTGAAATAATGGTTAGCCCTTTACAACCGCAATGGGCCGCAGTTTGGCCACCTTCTTCGAAATCCCGGAGCCGTGGACCACGTCGACGACTTGGCTGACGTTCTTGTAGGCATCCGGCATTTCCTCGGCCATGGTGGATTTGCCCGTGGAGCGGACGAAAATCCCCTTTTTTTCAAGCTCTTCTCTGAGCTGGCGGCCCTTGGCGGCTTTTTTGGCCGCCTTGCGGCTCAACACCCGGCCGGCGCCGTGGCAGGTGGAGCCGAAGGTTTCGGTCATGGCCGTCTGCGTGCCGGCCAGCACATAGGAGGCCGTGCCCATATCCCCGGGAATCAGGATAGGCTGGCCGGTGGCCTTGTAGGCATCGCAGAGGGCGGAATGTCCGGGGGCAAGCGCCCGGGTGGCGCCTTTGCGGTGGACGCAGACCGGCCGCCGTCCCCCGGCGATGTCGTGATGCTCGATTCTGGCGATATTGTGGCAGACATCGTAGACCATGCGCATGCCGAGATCGCGCGGGCTGATGCGAAAGGTCCGCATGAAGATGTCCCGGGCGTTGTGGAGCAGCACCTGGCGGTTGGCCCATGCGAAATTGGCCGCACAGGCCATGGCGTTGTAGTAGGCGGTGCCGTCGGGCGAGTGGATCGGCGTGCAGGCCAGCTGCCGGTCGGGCAGTTCAAAATCCCGCTTGCTTTGTTTGGCCATCTTCGCCAGGTAGTCGTCGCAGATTTGATGGCCCAGGCCGCGCGAGCCGGTGTGCAGCAGCATGGTGACCATGCCTTCGGCCAGGCCGAATACATCGGCGGCGGCCGGGTCGTAGACGGCTTCCACCACGCCGATTTCAATGAAGTGGTTGCCCGAGCCCAGGGTGCCCAGCTGGGGCTTGCCGCGATCTGTGGCCCGGTCGCTGACGGCCCTGGGGTCGGCGTTGGGCATACATCCCCCGTCTTCGGTCAATTCGGCATCGGAGGCCTCGCCGTATCCCCGGTCGATGACCCAGGGGCTGCCCTGTTTCAACACCTTTTTCAGGTCCGCGGCAGACAGCTTGAGCGTCCCCTTAACCCCCACCCCGGAGGGGATGTCTCGCTGCAGGTGGGTCACCAGGGCTTCCAGCTTCGGGCGAACCGCCTCGAAGGTCAAATTTGTGGCCGCCAGGCGGACGCCGCAGTTGATGTCGTAGCCGACCCCGCCCGGCGAGATCACGCCTTCGTCGCAGTCGAAGGCGGCCACGCCCCCGATGGGAAAGCCGTAACCCCAGTGCATGTCCGGCATGGCCATGGCGGCGTTGACAATACCCGGCAATTGGGCGACGTTGACCAGCTGCTTGAATGTTTCATCCTTTTTGACCGCTTCAATCATCGCCGGACTGGAGTAAATCCGGGCCGGCACCAGCATGGCGCCGGTTTTTTTGATTTCCCAGCGGTATTGATCAATCTGTATAAGTTCCATAAGTGTCTATACTTTTAAATATCGAATATAATGGTGGCCGCCCACCCCTCGGTCACCGGTTCGACCTCGGCACCGGAATAGGTCACGGCCTTGATTTCAGTATCAATGTCGTGTTTTTGGGGATCATAGGGTTCCCCGCCCGCCTGTCCGGCCACATGCCGGTCGTCGAAATCGTCGATCCGGACGTCTTTGATCAAAAGGCCCTTGCCCGCAAACAGAAACAGCAGTTCGCGCAACCAGTTGATCAGCAGATCCGTCCGGTCGATGCCGTCGACGGCGACGGTTTCCACATGCTTTGCCGAAACGTTGCGGGTATCGGTGATCTGTTCAAACATGGCCCGGGCTGCTTCGGCAAAAAGCCCCGGCAGGTCCGGCGCCCAGGCCCGGATGCCGGTATCGGCCGTATGGTCGATGACCGTGTAGGGCATCAGGTGTTTTTCCAGATAAGTTTTCCCGTATTTTCGATATGATATCCGCCGAGGGCGCAGACCCGTTCGGCAAATTCAGTCGAGGCGATGATGTCATAGAGCAAATGCAGGCGGTCTGTTTCCGCAAAGGCCTCCGGGATTACCAGGTCGTAGGATTCGGTGGCAACGGGAATAAAATCCAGGTCCAGCGCCTTGGCCGCCGCATGAATTCCCAGCCCCGCATCGGCAGCATGCCCCAGTACGGAGACGGCAACCGCCATATGGGTGAATTCTTCATTTTCATACCCGGAAATCGCCGCCGGATCAAGCCCCATCTGCTGCAGGTGGTAATCGAGCAAAATCCGGGTGCCGGCGCCGCCCTGCCGGTTGATGAAGGCGACGTCATCGCGGGTCAGATCCCCGATGCCGGAAATGTTTTTCGGGTTGCCCGGCAGCACGATCAAGCCCTGGTCGCGCTCCACCAGGCGGATGACGCGCACCGGGATGTCGGGCAGGTATTTTTTGATATAGGAGATGTTGTAGCTGCCGTCATCGGTGTCGAGCAGGTGGGCGCCCGCGAAATGGCAGAGATCTTTCTTGATGGCCATGAGCCCGCCCATGCTGCCCACGTGGCTCGACGACAGCGAAAACCGGGTGCTTTGGGCCTGCACCATGTCGGCGAGCACGTCGATGGTGTTGTCGTGGCTGCCCACGGCCACGATGGTGTCTTCCACGGCCCGGCGGGTTTTGATCAGCCGGGTGGAAACGGGGTCGCCTTCCTGGACGCCTTCGCTGTCGGCGGGGATGCGGATAATGCCGTCGGCCTCGGTGATGCTGGTGATGGTGCCCGCCCCCCGGGGCAGCGGGGTGGCCACGAACCGGTCGTCGACGCGGCCGAGTTTGACCCGCACGAATTCGTCCATGCCGAGCTTGGAGGCCAGTTTCTTGGTCGGGCAGGCCGGAATTGTTTCCTCCTCGGGTTCAGGTTGGTGCAGCATGGCGGAAATCAACGGACGGACGAACTGCTCGAAGGCAATGATGGCCGATACCGGGTAGCCGGGGATGCCAAAGGCCGGCTTTTTCTGGACTTCGCCGATCACCGTGGGCTTTCCGGGCATGATGGTCACACCGTGGACATGGACCTGACCGATCGCCTCGATGACGCCGCGGGCGTAGTCCTGGCTGCCGGCAGACGAGCCGCCGATGACCAGGATGATGTCGAAATCGCCGGCGGCCGCATCGGAAACCGTTTTCCGGATCGCGGCCATATCATCGGCCACGATATCGTGGTGCACGTAGCCGGCGCCGGCGGCTTCGGCCATTTGGCCGAGCACATAGGCGTTGGACTCGATGACCTGTCCGGGTGCCAGGCGTTCGGGGTCGGCCTGATCCGGCGGCATCAGCTCGGATCCGGTGGGCAAAATCAGCAGTTTCGGTCGTTTTAAGACCGCAACTTCGAAGATGCCGCCAGCCAGAAGCGCCCCCACGCAGTAGGGGGTTACCTTGTGGTGCCGGGCAAACAGCAGTTCGGTGGCCACGATGTCTTCGCCCATCCGGCGCACGTTTTGCCAGGGAAACACCGGCGCTTCGATTTCCACCCGCCGGTCGTCTATCATCTGGACATGTTCGATCATGATCACGGCGTCGGTGGTCTCCGGCATGACGTGGCCGGTGTTGACGGCAAAAGCGTTTTCGCCCAGTTTAATGGTCTTGGGCCGGGATTCACTGGCGCCGAAGG
Organism: Thermodesulfobacteriota bacterium; assembly: GCA_051745395.1. Lineage (GTDB taxonomy): Bacteria > Desulfobacterota > Desulfobacteria > Desulfobacterales > Desulfosalsimonadaceae > JBNJEA01. Next base: position 20,973 of record JBNJEA010000046.1, read on the forward strand.
TGGCCGCCGCGGAAACCGCGATGCCGTCCATGGCCGCGGCGTGAAAATTCGGCGAGGACAGTTTCGCATAGACGGGCTCGGCCAGCACGCGGCCCACCGCCTGTGCCGCCGGGACCGTTTCGGTTGCCAGGCGGGTGCCGATATCGGCGAATGCTTCGAACAACTGCGCTTTCGCCGCGGAAAGGGACTGCATTTTTAAATATATATTTCGATTGTCCGTCATTTGTATGTTCCAGTCGGTCGATGTGGTTTTTGTGCAAGAAACGGTTCGGCGGTCCAGATCGCTTAAAACGGGATAACCGCCACCGGTGCGCCTTTTTCCAGTCCCTCGGTGTTCATGTCGATTTCAATCAGGCCGTCGGCTTCGACCATGGGCCGGATGAGACCCGAAGGCCCTAAAATCGGTTTTGCCTGAAAGCCGTCGGCCGATTCGGTCAGCCGGACCCGCACGTAGTCCACCCGCCCCTGGGCCGAGGAAACGTTGCGGGTTAACACGGCGGAAACCGAATAGGGACGCTTTAAACATAATGCACGCCCCCCGATATGTCGAATAAAGGGGGTGACAAAGATTTGGAAGACCACCATGGCCGATGCCACGTGGCCGGGAAGGCCCCAGAAGGCTTTGCCGGCCGCCGAGGCCAGGATGGTGGGTTTCCCCGGCCGGATCGGAATGCCGTGAACCAGGATTTCAGAATCGGGCAGGACGTTGATCACGTCAATGGTCAGATCCCGAGTGCCCACGGAGCTGCCCCCGGAGATTATCACCATGTCGCAGGCATCTAAAGCATTTTGGGCCGCGGCACTCAGTTCGTCAAAGCGGTCGGCGATTATGCCGACGGGCCATGGCACGCCGCCGGCCTCGGTGATCAGGCCCGAAAGGGTATAGGTGTTGACATCCCGGATCTGGCCCGTGGCCGGCTTCTGTTCGGCGGCCACGAGTTCATCTCCGGTCGAGATGATGCCGACGACCGGTTTTTTGTAGACCCGGACCGCGGTTCGGCCCACTGCGGCCAGCAGCCCGGCTTCCTGGGGCCGGATGAGAGTGCCGGCTTCAATGACCGTCCG
>JBNJEA010000163.1:0-6269 GCA_051745395.1 Thermodesulfobacteriota bacterium
GGTCAACTCGTGAAACAGGACCCGGTGGAAGCGACGCCCCTTTTTCTTGAGCACCTCTGCGGTGTGCCAGGCAATGGCCTCGCCTTCCCGGTCCGGGTCCGGGGCGAGGTAGATGTCGTCGGTATCGGCGGCGGCATCTTTTAACTGCTTGATGACCTTCTGTTTTCCGGGGATGGTGACGTATTTCGGCGCAAAGCTGTTTTCAATGTCAATGCCGATTTCCTTCTGCGGCAGATCCTTGATATGGCCCACGGTGGAGGCCACGTTGAATTTTTCACCGAGATACTTCTTGATGGTTTTGACCTTTGTGGGCGACTCCACGACAACCAGCGGTTTTGCCACAGTTACTCTCCGCTTTTGCAAAAATATTTACCGGGCATCTGACAGATGATGCCCTTTAATTCCAGATTCAATAAAGCCGCCGACAAGGCGGCCACCTCCATGCCCGATTGCCGGGCCAGCAAATCAAAGTGAACCGGATAGGCGTCCAGGCATTCATAAACCCGGACTTCCTCGGTTGTCAATCCGGAAATGGAATTTTGTGTCGACGACTGTTCGGCCGCAGCACCAACCGGCGCCATCAGATGGGCAAATTCCTCGGCGACATCCTCTGCTTTTTCAACCAGTTTGGCTCCCTGCTTTAACAGGCTGTGGGTACCGATGCTTTTAAAGGAATTGATGTTGCCGGGCACGGCAAAGACCTCCCGGTTTTGCTCGGCCGCCAGTTTGGCCGTGATCAGGGCGCCGCTTTTGCGGGCGGCCTCCACGACCACGGTGCCCAGGGTCATGCCGGAAATAATCCGGTTTCTGGCCGGAAAATTATACGGGTTGGGGCCTTCTTCAACGGGCTTTTCGGAAACAACAGTGCCGGATTCGGCAATGGCTTGGTAGAGTTTTCGGTTTTCCGGCGGATAGATCACCGAAAGCCCGCTGCCCAGCACGGCAACGGTCTGGCCCCCGGCCGAAAGCGCCCCCTGGTGGGCCGCCGTGTCAATGCCGGCGGCCATGCCGCTTACAACGGCAAACCCCATTTGGGCCAAATCGGCACTTACCCGACGGGCCATGGAAAGACCGTAACGGGTCGCATGGCGGGTGCCGACAATGGCAATGGCGGGCTTTTGGGTGATGGGGCCGCCCAACGCGTAGAGATACGGCGGCGGATCGTAGATTTCGTGGAGCAGCGGCGGGTATTGCCCGGAATTGCGGGTGACGATCCGGTAGCCGTTTTGTTCGGCCAGCCGGATTTCGTTTTTCACATTCTCGGATATTTTGGCCGAAGCAATGGCGCCGGCAATTTTGCCGGAAACGCCTTCTACGGCCGTCAGCGCGGACCGTGGGGCGGAAAACACATTTTCAGGGGTTTCAAACCGATCCATCAACTGCTTATATGCCCGGTTGCCCACCCCTGGCACCTGTTTTAGGGCGACCCAGTAATGAAGGTTTTGTTTATCCAATGGTGCATTCATGGGTGAAGGATTCGAGGCGTTGCTTAGGGGCTGGGGGCTGTTTTCAATAATATTTCAAAGCCTGCTTGTTCAAAATGATGATCCGCAGAAAAAATTTCCGCAATTTCCAAATCTTTTGCGGCAATCATGCTGATACAATCCACTAAGCCCCATTCCTTGTCATTCATCTGTTTGTAAAACTCAAACCCTCTTTGAACCAAAGACTCCTCCACATTAATACAATTCCACTTTTTAGAATTCCGAATGGCCTCAATAAGCTGAACTGCTGTGGGTCTCAAGTGAACAGGGCTGAATGCATTTCCAAATTCAAGTAATACCGCGTTGGTGGTCACAAAATTCGTCTTTCCCTGTCTTAAATTTGCCCTTACATCGAGCGCCTGCCGATGATAAGAGTCTCGTCTGTTGCCAATTGCAATCAAAGCGGAAGTATCTACAAAGACAAGCTTCATGATTTTTTAGAGATCCCGTAGAGATAGTGATCATGGTTTTCAGCAAAATCTTCTATGCCCGTATCAACGGCAATCTCCTCAATATCGAGATTATCCCACGGATCAGCATCTATTCCGGGAACTTCCTTTACATCAATGGACAACCCTTCATCATGAAACAAATCTTTAAGTTTGTGGATGATCTGGGCAACCTGCTCTTTAGTAAAATTGTCCGGCACTTCTATTGTTAATTGCATATTGGTAACCTAATTATGATCTCCCTCTTTTTTAAAATACCCTAATCGCAATCGCGGCAATTATCAAGCCGCTTCCGCCGCTTCGCCCGCCGCAGGCGTTGTCCCCGGACCCTGCAGCAGCAGAAGCATCGGGCTTGCCACATAAATGGAGGAGTACGTACCGATAAGCACGCCAACGATCAGGGCAAAGGCAAAATCGTGGATGATGTCGCCGCCGAGGAAAAACAGGCAAAGCAGCACAACCAGTGTGGTCATGGAGGTCAGAATCGTCCGGCTTAAGGTTTCATTGATGCTCCGGTTGATGGTGCTTTCCATGGGCCGGAGGCTGTATTTCTTCATATTTTCGCGGATCCGGTCAAAAACGATGATCGTATCGTTTAAAGAATACCCGATAATGGTGAGCAGGGCGGCCACGATGGGCAGGGAAAACTCCTTGCCCAGCAGGGTAAATATCCCCACCGTGATGGTGACATCATGGAGCAGGGCCACCACCGCCCCCATGGCAAATTTCAACCGCAACTGCCAGAACAGGATCAGGGTCACGATCAGGGCCACCAGGATCAAAACGGGAATGCTCATGTTAAACAGGGCAAAGAAATAAACCGCCCCGATTAAGGCCGCAGCGGTCACGCCGCTGAGCATCCATTTCATTTCAAACCGGCCGGATATATAGATCGTGATAAACAAAAGCGCATAAAACAGCGCAAACAGGGCCTTTTCGCGAAGGGTTTCGCCCACCTGGGGCCCGACCATTTCCACCCGGCGGATTTCGGCATCCGCGCCGGTCGAGGCGGCCAGCGCATCTTTGACCTGGCCCGAAAAGTTGTCATCCGTGGTCAGCGACCGATCCGTGCGCACCAGGTATTCGTTTTTTTCCTTGTCCCCGAATCGCTGAACGGCCGCACCGCCGAGCTCAATTTCGCCCAGGCCGGACTTGATGGCGTTGAGATCGACCGCGTTGTCAAATTTCACCTGGACAATGGTGCCGCCCTGGAAATCAATGCCGTATTCCGGGCCGCCGTTGACGATCAATGTGGCAATGCTGACAAAAATCAGGATGGCCGAGACGATATAGCCGATCTGCCGTCTTCCGATAAAATCGATATTAATACCCGGTTTGATAAACTCCATCAGGTCCGATCCTTATATACTCAGGGTTTTCATTTGGCGAATGGTGTAAATATAGTCAAATACCAGCCGGCAGACAAACAGGGCCGTAAACAGGCTGGCCAGTACGCCGAGGCTCAAGGTTACCGCAAACCCCTTGACCGGGCCGGTGCCGAACTGAAAAAGCACCAGTGCGGCGATGAGCGTGGTGACGTTGGCATCGAGCACGGTGACCGTGGCCCGGTCGAAGCCGCCGGACACGGCCGCCCCGGGCGATTTGCCCAGCCGCCGTTCCTCCCGTATGCGCTCAAAGATAATCACGTTGGCGTCCACGGCCATGCCGATGGTCAAAATAACGCCGGCAATGCCGGGCAGCGTCAGCGTTGCCCCGAATGCCGCCAGCCCCGCGGCGATGAAAAGAATATTTAAAATCAGCGCCAGGTTGGCGACCAGGCCGGCGAGCTGGAAATAAATCACCATAAAGACAATCACCAGAATGCCGCCGACTAACATGGAAAGAAGACCTTTCTGGATCGAGTCGTGGCCCAGCGACGGGCCCACGGTGCGCTCCTCGACGATTTCCACCGGTGCCGGCAGCGAGCCGGCGCGCAGCACGATGGCCAGGTCGTGGGCTTCTTCCATGGAAAAATCGCCGGTAATGCGGGCCGTGCCGCCCGGGATTTTCTCCTGGATCACCGGCGCGGAATAGACACGGTCGTCCAACACGATGGCCAGACGATTGTTGACGTTTTCGCCGGTGACCCGCTCGAAAATCCGGGCGCCTTTCCGGTTGAAGTCAATGGTCACATAGGGTTCATTAAACTGCTGGCCGATCTGTACCCGGGCATCGTCTAAGTAGGCGCCGGTCAACAGGTTCTGTTTTTTCACGAGATAGCGCTGGCGTTCGCCTTCGGCGGCTTCCCGGGATCCGGGCAAAATTTCACTGCCCGGCGGCACGTCGCCGTCCTCGGCCTGGGCCAGGCTGTGATCTTCGTCTAAAAGCTTGAACTCCAACTGGGCGGTCCGGCCGATGAGTTCCTTGGCCCGCCGGGTGTCGCTGACCCCGGGCAACTGGATCAAAATCCGTTTTTCCCCCTGGACCCGGATATCGGGCTCATTGACGCCGAATTCGTCAATCCGGTTGCGGATGGTCTCCACCGCCTGTTCAACGGCCTTGCCGCGGATCTCGCCGGCGGCCTTGTCGGTGATGCCCAGTTCCACGAACAAATCGCCGTCTTTTTCCGAGGTGTTTCGGATTTCCATGTCCGAATAGTTGTTTTCGACAAGCTCGCGGAGCTTGCCCTCCTCATCCGGGTTTAACAGGCGAAAGGAAAGCGCCATCTCGCCGCTGTCCTTGATACGGCTGTGGCGGAGCTTTTCCTTTCGCAGCAGGGACCTCAGATCGCCGCGAATCCGCTCCACGGTGCTCGACACCGCTTCTTCGGTCTCCACCGAAAGGGCCAGATGCATTCCGCCCTGCAAATCCAGCCCCAGGTTAATCTGTTTGTGCGGCCACATCCCCGGCTTAAATGTCGGGACCACATAGACGACTGCCGCAACAACGACCGCCAGCACCACGATTAAACGCCAAATATAGCCTGTCAATGCCGATGCCCTTTCCAAATTTGTCCGTGAAAATTGGTGATGGCCCGGCAAAAAGAGCCCGTAGCGAAACCCTTTGCCCTGCCATCCGAATTATTTATTTTCCTGTTATCCGGGATATCCAGTTATGGTTTTGTGAAATGAATTGGGCATCCGTAAAACCCAAACCAAGCAAAAAAAGCAATTCATCCCGGCCGTCATGCCTGCGAAAGCAGGCATCCAGGGGTTTTCTGTCCGTCTGGAAAAATGGATGCCTGCCTCCCGAAAAGGTCCGGGACAGGTTCGCAGGCATGACAGACGAGGCGACGTCTTTTTCTGCGTATCCACATGCCGTCCCGAAATTCTTATTGCTTGAAATGAACAAATAACCGGAGTTCCGAATAACCGGATTTTACTTTTTACATTCCTGTAAAAACAACAGGGAATGCGGCCCTGATATTTCGCATTCCCCGTGTTTTAAAATCAGGCCTTGCCTTCCTTTTTCTTTTCCCCGCCGCCGCCGGATGCGTCGTTTAGGGCCGCCACGCTGCCCCGGGAGAACTTGACGCGCACCTTTTCGGCAATTTCAATGGTGGCGGTGCTTTCATCGATTGCGGTAATTACGCCGTGGATGCCGCCGTTGGTGACCACCCGGTCGCCCTTTTTCAGGTTGGCCACCATTTCCTGGTGGGCCTTGGCTTTTTTCTGCTGGGGCCGGATCAAAAGAAAATAGAAAATGACGAACATCAGGATAATGGGGATAAACGCGGCAAATCCGCCGCCCTGTGCCCCCTCAGCCCCCGGCTGTGCGCCTATGGCATATGCGAGATTGAACAAAACGTACCTCCTTGGTGTATGAGCGAGTTAGACTGTAAAACCGTATAATGGATTAAAAATTTAACCCGCTCTTATAATCAAATATTTAATATTCGTCAATCAGAGTTGAACCGAAATCGAGCCTTTCCGATTTTTAAAAACAGTACCTGGTTATCCGGAAAAACAGTTATTTGTTCATTGCAAGAAATAAGGGTTTCGGGAAGGTCTGTGGATACCCCAAAAAGGGCGTCGCCTCGTCTGTCATGCCTGCGGAGGCAGGCATCCAGTTTTCCTGACGTACAGAAAACCCCTGGATGCCTGCCTCCGCAGGCATGACGACCGGGACGATTTGCTTTTTTTGTTTGGTTTGGGTCTCACGGATGCCCGAATTCATTTCGCAATATCATAACTGGAATATTCCGGATAAGCGGCAAACAGTATTTTGTACCTGTACCGCATCCCGCCGCACACCCACCCTGCCCCCATATGCCCTTCCGCCTTCCGCCTTCCGCCTTCCGCCTTCCGCCTTCCGCCTTCCACCTTCCACCTTCCACCTTCCACCTTCCACCTTCCGCCTTCCACCTTCAGCCTTATACCCTATACCTCAAACCTCA
>JBNJEA010000047.1:0-22028 GCA_051745395.1 Thermodesulfobacteriota bacterium
CGGCCCCGATGCGCAGATCGCGGCCGAGATCGTCGGCTACCGTATTGACCGCAAAGCTGGTTGCTACCCAGGGCAGAACGAGGAAACCAACAAGCGTGTACAGGATGACTACGGCGGCAAGCCAGAAACGGATTCGGCGCAGGTTGAGCCAGTACTCGCGCAGCCAGAACCACGCTGAGCGGGTGGGAAGTTGTGCCATTTTACCTCCTTTTTTTTCTGGAGAGCCCCCTTACAGTAGGTAATTATTCCTATATTTTAACGACAGGATACACATTTTGCAAAAACAGGCAGCTACACACTCCAGCAGATCTAAACCACTCTTGCATAAAATCAGTGATTGCAGAATAGCGGCTATGGAAAGGCTCAAGTCCGAAAACAGGGTCTGTGAAGCATAGTTGTTTCAATATAGAAAACTGGGGCGCCCCTAAAAATCTGTTCCGGTTTTTTCCTGGGACTTATATCTTATGAATTGGTATATTCATAACCGGTGTTCCAGGTAAATAAATGATCCCCATCGCCCGGAATAATAGCCAATATAAATATAAAGCGAGCGTTCGCTTTTCTTGTTGACATCTCTTCTTTATTATATGAGAACCGAGGAAATAAAATACTTCGGAATTATGAAAAGGGTCATGTCAACACCAACGAATGAAAGCAGAGGAGGCCCAATATGAAACTGGAGGATATTAAAACCATACTCATTGTCGGAGCCGGCACCATGGGGCAGCAGATCGGCTTTCAATGCGCGGTTTGCGGGTTTGATGTGGTGATGTATGACCTTTCAGAAGACATGCTGGAAACGGCGAATACCCGTCTGGAGCAGCTGTCAAACATATATATTTCCAGCCAACGGCTGACGGAAGAAAAAGCCGCCGCCGCTATGGCAAAAATTGAAATGACAACAGACCCCGGGGCCGCAGGGGAAAAAGCGGATTTCGTCAGCGAATCCGTGCCCGAAGATCCAGAACTGAAAGAGAAAGTTTTTGCGCAGTTTCATGAGATCTGTCCAGCAAATGCCATTTTTACGACAAACACATCTTCTTTGATCCCGTCCATGATTGCGGAAGCCACCGGACGCCCTGAACGGTTCGCGGCGTTTCATTTCCATGATACGCGGGTCACCCAAATTGTAGATATCATGCCTCATCCCGGCACATCGCCGGAGGTGTTGGCTCTGATTGAAGCCTTTGCCATTCGTATCGGACAGATACCAATCGTGTTGAAGAAGGAAAATTTCGGTTATCTCTTTAACGCCATGATTATGGAACTTTTCAAGTCCGCACAGACCCTTGCCGCCAATGGCGTGGCATCTGTTGAAGATATTGACCGGGCTTGGATGGGTGTTATGCATACATCGATGGGGCCGTTCGGGATCATGGATAGTATTGGCATCGACACCGTATGGAAACTTACTGATTACTGGGCCAAAATTGTAAAAGATCCTCAGCAGACCAAGAACGCGGATTTCATGAAGACGTATGTAGATAAAGGAAAACTTGGGGAGAAGGCAGGCAAGGGCTTTTATTCATATCCAAATCCGACGTTTTCAAAACGGGGTTTTATTGCAAACAAACCGGAATCGAATTAGTTCAATGTGTGGGCAACTGCAGAACCAATCCTTTCTGTTTCATCAAATTCTTTGGGCGAATTTCCCTTTTTACCGATCTCTTTGTTTATGTTTTAGACATAATGATCCTTACTCGCTTTTCTGAAAAATCTGCTTCTCGGCAAAGTCCCCGGCCCAGGGAAGTTTATACATTTCCCCCTGAAATGACTTAATCATCATCATAATCCACAGTACTATCGTCAGCAGGAAAATTATGGGCGTCAGCAGTCCGAGAACCGGAATCACCCCCACAACAAAGCTAAGGACAAACAGGCCAAGAAAGACCACCAGGGACTGCATTGCGTGAAATCTTACAAACAGGTTTTCTTTCTCCAGCAGCAAAAAAACGATTCCTGTGATCCATCCGAGCACATAGCACAACAACGCCTCGATATTTTGGTCAATTCCCAGGACTGTATTGTTTTTTTCCATTTCTACCTCCTTGAACATCAGTTTTATAAAGAGACAGTTCTGTTTTGTTGATGATCTGGCCGGCAATTCCTCGACCATCTGTTCAATAGCCTTTCTGACCACTTTGGCGGTTTGCTGTGTTAAGGTATTGCCTGCGGAACCGCCAAGGACGCCGCCTGCCACGCCGCCTGCGACTCTTCCGGAATCTCCGCCCACCCGCGATCCGGTTATGGCTCCAATCACTGCGCGTCCTGCTGTTGCCAAAGTTTCTCCGCGGCCTGCGCCTCCTGTTCCTATTAAAATAACCTCTGCGGTCTGTGTATCAATACTTTTTCCGGTGATACTTACTTTTTCGCCTTCCACGTTGGCATCCAGCATTACAACTGCCGGCACATTTCTCTTTTGCTGGCCTCCTTGGTTTGCTTTGGCGGATAGTTCCAGATTAGAGCGGTAAAATGAACTGATAAATTAAAAAATAGCAAAACCACTTAAAGCTTGTCAAATTTTTGCAGTCTACAAATGCGTCAGGTTTACCTATGATCTTAGAAGAGGATTAAGAGACGGACAGACCTGTTACAACCTGTTACAAGGTATAAGGTCAATTCTTTTTCTTTTCTGTTGCAGACTCGGGTGTACAAGTCATAGAACCATCAAAACAGTCCACAGTAAGCGGAGACAGCCCCCTTGCCCCTGTCGGCCCCCATATCCCTGTGAGCGGTTGTGGTTTTGGGTTGTAGAATCAGAGCAAAACCGCTTTACTGGCCGCATCAAGCCATGTTAGCAATGGAGTCGGAATAAGGAAAATGTCGTCTCTTGCCAATACGATCGATTGATCCCTTGTTCGAAGCGACCAAACCCATAATGATTTCCCCGTAACGGTTTTCCATGATCCAGCGCATCGAGATTGAAAATTTCATGTCCCACCGGCACACGGTGATCGAGCCGGCAGAGGGGCTGACGGTGATTGTCGGGGAAAACAACACGGGCAAATCGGCCCTGATCAGCGCGCTGCAGGTGTTGTGCAGAAACGCGTCCGGCGATTACATGATGCGCCACGGCGAGCGGCAATGCCGGGTCAAAGTCGTGACCGGCGAGGGTCATGAAATTGAGTGGAAGCGCAAAAACCGGGTGGTCAGCTACAACATCAACGGCCGCGACATCCACCGCCTGGGCGGCTCGGTGCCCGATCAACTCCACGACCTGCTGCGCCTGCCGCTGGTGGAAACCGAAAATGAGCCCTTTGACATTCATTTCGGGGAACAAAAAAAACCGATTTTTCTGCTCAATGAATCCCCGGCCCGGCGGGCCACCTTTTTTGCCTCCTCCTCGGATACGATCAAGCTCATTGAAATGCAGAACCATCACCGGCGCAAGGTCTCCGAGACCCGGGCCCGGGAGGCCGAGCTGGTGCGCCGGGAGGCCGAACTTGCCGGCCGGCTGGAAAAACTGGCCCCCGTCGATGCCATCGGCCAGCAGCTGGAGAAACTGGATCGGGAATATGAACAGATCATAGCCGATACCACGGCCATCGATGGCTTGCGCCAGACCCTCAAGACGCTGGAAAGCCGACAGCGTGCGGCCGATCAGTATGGGCAAATGGCAGATGCAGCGGCCGGCCTTTGTGCCCCGCCATCGCTTTACCCGATTGAACCGCTGCAAAACGCAATCGCCGCCATCTACCGGCAATCCGATGCCATTGACCGCGAATCCGGCCGGCGGGCCGCCCTGGATGCGCTTTTTCCGCCGCCGGGGCTTGCCGATACCGGCCCGATCTGGGCTTTGATGGATCAGCTCGCCGGTCTTGAGGCGAGCGTCGAAAAAAGCCGGGCGGTGCAGGCGGCGGCCAAACCGTTGGAGGCCCCGCCCCGAATAGCCGATACAACGGCGCTTTCGACTTTGATCCGTCAGATGGAAGACGCGGAAGGCAACCGAAAGCGCCTGACCCGCCGGGTGCAGTCTCTTTCGCCGCTGGCCGCACCGCCGCCAGTCAAGGATTGCCGGGCGCTTGGGCAATTGACCCAAACAATGGCCGATGCAAAATTCCGGGTGGCCGTGCTGGCCCGGCTGCGCGATACGCTGGCCGGGGTGGCCGCCCCGCCCGAAGCCGAAGACGTATCCGGGCTGCAAACCCTGATTCAAAACATTACCGCTGCCCGCACCGCCCGGGACCGGCAGCAAAAAACCTGCGACCGCCTTGCCGATGAAATGGCCGCCGCCCGGCAGTCATTGAAACAGCACATCGAACGCACCGGCGTCTGCCCGACCTGCGGCCAGGCCGTCGATGCCGAGCAGTTCATCGAAAACACCCCCATGGCCGCGGGAGGGCATCAATGCGGGTAGTTGCCACGAAACACGCCTACAAGGGGTTGCTGGCCATCGGCGACCCTCACCTGGAAGGCCGGGTGCCGGGATTTCGAAAAGACGATTATCCGCAGGTGGTGATCGAAAAGCTTCGCTGGGCCTTGGACTATGCCGCAGAAGCCGCCCTTTTGCCCATGGTGTTGGGCGATTTGTTTCACTTGCCCCGAAACAACCCGAACTGGCTCCTGGTGGAAATCATGCACCTGTTTGACCGGGAAATGCTGTTGATCTACGGCAACCATGACGTGCACGAAAACGCGATCACCCCGGACGACAGCTTCAGCGTGATTGCCGCGGCCGGCAAAGGCATTTTTTTAGACAATGAAACCCTCGTATCCACGGATGTCAACAACTGCTCCGTGATTATCGGCGGCACCCCCTGGGGAAGGCCCCTGCCCGGGCAAATCACCGAAGCACTGCCGGACGGCTTGCACCCCGGACTTTCGCTCTGGCTGGCCCATCATGACATCAAGGTGCCGGGGTATGAAGAAAAAGGATGGCTGCGGCCGCGCTCGATTTCCGGCGTGGACCTGGTGATCAACGGCCATATCCACCGCTGCCTGGAACCGGTGCGAAAAGGCGCCACTACGTGGCTGACGCCGGGCAATATCGCCCGCCGGGCCAGAAGCGACGCCACCCGGGACCACACGCCGTCGGTATTGCAAATCGATGTGGATGGCCGTGGCTGGGAATATGATTTTATTGCCGTCCCCCATCGGCCCTATGATGAAGTTTTTTACGAGGCTGTCGCCGATGGCGCCGACGACGATGAACAATCTTCGGGATTTGTGGCCGGGCTTGCTGAAATGCAGGCCCGCCGGACGCAGACCGGCGTGGGCCTGAAAGCGTTTCTGGACAAAAACCTGGATCATTTCGAGCCGGACGTGGCCGAAGAAATCCGCAAACTTTCCCGCGAGGTGATTTCCGATGAGTGACGAGAAAACCGATGCCAAGCAAAGCATTGACGCGCTGACCCAGCGCTACAACCGGCTCCATACCCGCAAAATCGAGGCGGAAACCAATCTAAAGACCGCCCAGCAGCAGCTCGACGAGTTGAAAAAACAGGCCCGCGAACAATACGGCACCGACGACCTGGCGGCGCTTACGGAAAAGCTGCGGGAAATGGAGGCGGAAAATGAAAAAAAACGCGCCGAGTACCAGGCCGCGCTGGAGAAAATCGAATCCGACTTAAATGCCGTGGAAGAGGCTTACAACAATCCGGAAGCCCAAACAGAGAAAAAATAAACCATGTCGGCTGAAAACCCGATCCCCAGCCCGAAAAAGATCCGCGACAAGTACGCCAAGCTTGCCGCCTTTAAAGAGCAGACCGAACACGATCACCGCCGCACCGCAGACGAGCTGGAGCAGCTCCGGCAGTACCTGGCCCTGTCCGGCAAGGTCACCCAGGCCCTGGAAGCATTAAACCACCAGTTGTTCCGGGAACTGCTCGGTGTCATCGAGAACAAGCTCTCCATCGCCCTCCAGGAGGTCCTCGAGCAGCCCATCGAACTCAAAGCCGGAGTGGAATGGAAACGAAATGCCGCCAGCGTGGAGTTCTGGATTGAAAAAGACGGCAACCGGGAAGACATTCTCAAGGGGCAGGGCGGTTCGGTGGCCAATATTTTGTCCGTCGGCCTGCGGATGTTTGCCCTGACAACCCTGGAGGAAACCGTCCACCGCCGTTTTCTGGTGTTGGACGAACAGGATTGCTGGCTGCATCCGGACCTGGTCCCCCGCCTGGTCAAAATCGTCCACGACGCCGGCAGTGCCCTGGGTTTCCAGGTGATCATGATCTCCCACCACCATTGCGATGCTTTCCGCCAATACGCCGACCGAATCTACCAACTTTTACCCAGTGGTACCGAAGGGGTACGGGCCCAGCTCGACACCGGCGGCAAGGCGGAATAACCGTCCTGCGAAAGGCGGTTTTTGTCCCCGGAAAAAAGCGTTATTTCAGTATGTTGGAAAAAAAATAAAAAATCTGATTCTACCGTTTGTTTTTCTATTGACATTTCCGCCAAAACCTTTACAGAGGAATTAGAAGGTATTGTTTTGCATGGTGATTTTTTAAACTTTACCGAAAAATCGGCGTATGATGAAAATAAGACTACAGAAATTTCTCCTTCCAATTATTTTCCGAGTTTGGGTACCAAGTGCTCCATTTTCCATGCGCCGCTTTTGTTGTTGTATTGTTTGCCCCGTTTCAAGGGCATTGAAGCCGCGTCCGCCGCTCGGCGGTCGATTTATGTATTTTTTTTGTTATTGGAAAGGAGAATGTTCCTATGAAACGACGTAGGGATATCGAAAGGGTCAAAGAGATTTTTAACAATCACCAGGAAGTCACCCAACTGCGCAGGCAGGGCTGGATCCTGCTTTCCGTGCGGACAGCGGGCATTGCCGCAGCCGGCATTCCTCACCAGAACCTGATCTATCAAATGGGGCAGCCGCGAAAAATGGATGCGCAAGGGAGAAAATATCCCAAAGCGTCATAAAATTGGGCGCCGCATTCGTTTAACATTTTGAATGGATGGCGGCGGGTTCGCCGGGAACCTGCCGCCATTTTTGTCATTGCCGGCCAGCACCCCCCGTACAAATGCGCCCCCTCCTTGTTGTTTTTTGATGCCTGATTTTTTACTTCCACATACATCCTGTTTCGGAGTGGACTCTGTCGAGTTGAAAAACAAAAAGCCGCCGAAATTGAAAACGTTTTTCGGCGGCTTTATATTGCGAATCGAGGCGGTTTTAGAAAATTAAGGCGTATAGATCCGCGACTGCTGTTGCTGCGGTTCGGACTGCTGCTGTTGCTGCTGCATTTTCTGGATATGTTCGATGGTTTCTTCCAGCGATTTTTTCATGGCCGTGGGAAATTCCTGCATGGCCGCCTCAAAGGTTTTGGCCTCCAGCTTGGCCTGCAGGGGCAGCGGACCTTCCTGGGTCATCAACTGGCTGTTGCCGTAAAAAATCGGTTCACGATCGGGATCGTCCGATCCGTCCGCTTTGATGGGCACCAGCCGCCTGATGGAAGCGACCTTGTGATCGGTGATGGCTTCTTCGCGATAAAGATTGTCTTTATCTACCGTAAAATCGACATCCCCTATGTTTTGGGCATTCGACATGGTTTCCTCCGTATTTTGGGGTTAACATTGTAATGGGTAAACACTCTGATTGGCTTTTCTTTCTGGCATAATGACTCCAATTACTGTAACATCAATTGAAAAAAAATCAAAATCTCATTGGAAAAATCGTTTCCGGATGCGTTTGACAAACCACTCGATATTTCAATATTACCGCAACGGAGAGCCAAGATGAGCCGAAAGGAAAAGACCGGGGCGGGCCGCCCCAATCGCTCTGGCCAGTCGATAGATAGCCACCCGGACGCCGCGCATACCGATGCGGCCGTCCGGTCAACGTCCGCCGACGTGGAAAACCTGTTTCAAGAGGCCCCCATCGGGATTTTCCGCAGCACTTCCGGCGGTGAACTTTTGGAGGTCAATCCGGCATTGTCGCAGATCATGGGTTGTGAAAACCCGAAAGAGGCCGTCGAGCATTACCGGGATGCAAAAGACGGTTTTTATGCCGAGCCGGAGGCGCGGGACTTGCTTATGCGAGAGTTGCGTGAAAACGGCCGGGTGGAAAACTTTGAGTTCCAGGCCCGGCGTGTGGACGGCCAGTTGATCTGGTTGTCTGCCAATGCCCGGATCAACGGAAAAACAGCCGACGGCGGGTTTGTAATCGACGGCTTTATCACCGATATTTCGATGCGCCGACAGGCCAGGGCCCGCATTGAGCATTTAAACCGGGTGCTGCGCTCCATCCGGCAGATCAATCAACGCGTTGTTCAGGAAAAAGACACCGGCAAACTGACCCAGCAAATCTGTGATCTGCTGGTGGAAAACCGGGGCTACACCGGCGTCATGCTGGTGCTTACCGGCAGGGACAAAACCCCCCGCAAATTTGCAGCCGCGGGGCAAAATCCCGGCTTTCAAACCCTGTCCGTGGCATTGGAAGAAGAGCGGATGCCGGATTGCTGCAGCCAGGCCTTTGAAAGCGGCGGAGTCTGCATGGGCGGTCTGTGGGATAACGATTTTTCGGATACCGATGCCATGTGTGTGCGGCTGCAGTACGGCGGGCGGGTGCTGGGGTGCATGGCCGTTACCGTATCCGCCGGCCAGCGTTATGATTCGCAAGTGCAGGCCATGTTTTCCGAGGCGGCCGAAGATGTGGCCTTTGCCCTGTATACCATAGAGATGGAGCAAAAAAAGCAGCGGGCGGAACAGGCCAGAGAGCATGCCGAGGAGCAGCTTCGGCAGGCCCAGAAAATGGAGGCGGTGGGGCGGCTGGCCGGTGGCGTGGCTCATGATTTCAATAACATGCTCAATGTCATTCTTGGCTATTCAGAAATCGCGATGCTGCGCCTTACACAAGACAATCCGGTCTACAAAAACCTCCTGGAAATCCAGGCCGCAGCCGAGCGCTCGGCGGAGCTGACCCATCAGTTGCTGGCTTTTTCGCGCAAGCAGATCATTGAACCCCAGGTGATGGATTTAAACAAAACCATCTCCGCCCAGCAAAGCATGCTCATCGCCCTTGTAGGCGAAGAAATCCGGCTCGCTTTTCAACCGGCCCCCGACCTGTGGCGCATCTGTGTCGATCCGACCCAGATCGAGCAGGTTTTGACCAATCTGGCTGTCAACGCCCGGGATGCGATCGCGCAGACCGGCACGGTTACCGTGGAAACAGCCAATGTCTCCCTGGACAAATCCAACGCAGACGGCCTGGAGCCGTTTGCACCGGGCGATTATGTGCGCATGCGGTTTGCCGACACCGGCGAGGGGATGGAGGCCGATACCCTGGCCCATATTTTTGAGCCCTTTTTTACCACCAAGCATCGCGGCGAGGGCTCCGGGCTCGGTTTGGCCATGGTGTACGGAATCGTCAAGCAAAACCACGGCGTAATCCATGCCGAAAGCACACCCGGCAGCGGCACTGCCTTTGATATTTATTTCCCCCGCTACGACGATGTGGGGCGCCTGCCCGAAGAACCCCCACAGGGCCGGAGCGAACGGGGCCGGCAAACCGTACTGGTTGTGGAAGACGAAGCGGTGGTTTTGGATTTGGCGGAAATGATCCTCGATCATTATGGATACCGGGTTTTCAAGGCCGGGCTGCCGAGCAAGGCCATCGAAATCGCCCGGCGGTATAAAGGCGGTATCGCGTTGCTGCTCACCGATGTCATCATGCCAGAAATGAACGGCCGGCAGCTCAAAGAAGAAATCGAGAAAATCCACCCGGAAATCAAAACCCTCTACATGTCCGGCTATACAGATGATGTGATTGCCAGGCGCGGCATTATCAATACCGGTGCCGATTTGATCCAAAAACCGTTTTCCGCAGGCGCGCTGACGGATAAGATCCGCGCAATACTTGCGGATTGATTACAATCGCGGTGATCGCCCTGGACTTGACCGATGATCGACACCCATTGCCATATTTGTGACCCGGTTTTTGATCCAGACCGGCAGGCGGTGATTGACCGGGCCCGTGCCGCCGGGGTCCACGGGATTATCGCGGTCGGCGAAAGCATGGAAGACGCCCGCCGCAATCTGGTCCTTTCCGCCCGGCATCCGGAAATTCGGCCGACGGCCGGGCTTTATCCCACGTTTCTCGACAAAGATGCCGCCGCGGAAATGCAGGCTTTTATCCGGCAAAACCGGGACCGTCTGGCGGCGATCGGCGAAGTGGGCCTTGACTACTGGGCGGTGCAGGAAAAGGCGGACAAAACCCTGCAATGCGAAATTTTGACCGGCTTTATCGACCTGGCCCGGGAGCTGGATCTTCCGCTCAATGTCCATTCCCGGTCGGCCGGCCGGCACGCGGTATCGCTTTTGATTGAAAAAGGGGCTCAACGGGTGCAGATGCATGCCTTTGACGGCAAGGCCGGAGCTGCGATGCCGGCCGTGGAGGCGGGCTATTTTTTCTCCATCCCGCCGTCGGTGACCCGCTCCCGGCAAAAGCAGAAGCTGGTCCGGAGCCTGCCCCTTTCGGCCCTGCTCGTCGAAACCGACAGCCCGGTGCTGGGCCCGGACCCGGAAAAACGCAATGAGCCGGTCAATGCCGTTTTTGTTTTAGAAGCCGTTGCTGAAATCAAAAACGAGCATCCGGAAACCGTGGCCGAGGCGGTGGCGGAAAATACCCGGCGGCTCTACGGGGACTGGTGATGCGGCGGTCAATGGCGCCGTCCAAAAAATTGTATTTTCGCGCCAAGACGCAAAGTTTCCGGGCCATCCTTGGCGGCTTTGCGCGAGAATAGCAAAACAAGTCGAGGAATTATCTATTACTGGAGCAAATTGGATGGGGCGGGGGCGTGTCACCCCCGCCCCGGCGCGAAAGTAAGGATTGCTGGCCCCGTGGCCTGGCGGGGACAGCAAGGTACTTATTAAAACGGATCGTGTCACGGCAAAGCCCGGTTCGGGAGGCTATGGCTGTAGCGTTTTATTCTCAAACCGGGCGATGCCGCCACACGGATCAGGCCATTTCCGAATTAACTCTCAATGCCGGTTCGGGCGGAAACGCCCTGGGTCTGGTAATAGTGTTTCACATCCTTCATTTCGGTCACCAGGTCGGCTTTTTCCAGTAATTCCGCCGCCGCGTACCGGCCGGTCAGCACCAGTTCCACGTGGGCCGGCTTGATATCAATGAGATCGAGCAGTGCCTGCGGGCCAAACAGGCCATAGTAGGTGGCAATGTTGGCCTCGTCGAGGATGACGAGGTCGTACCGGCCGCTTTCGATGACCCGGCGCACATCGGCAAGCCCTTCGCCGGCCAGCGCTTTATCGTTGTCATTCGGGGCGTTTTGCAGCCAGCAGCCGCTGCCGTACTGGCGGCAGGTGATGTGTTCCAACATTTTTTCCAGGGCCAGAATTTCACTGTATTTGCCGCATTTGACAAATTGGCCGATAAAGACCTGCAGCCCGGCGCCCGCCGCCCGGATGGCCAGCCCGATGGCCGCCGTGGTCTTGCCCTTGCCATTGCCCGTGTAGACCTGTACATACCCGTTCATTCTGTGATCTCCGTAAATCCCCGTTTTGTCGAATCCGGCTTGCTTTTTCTCAAAACCACCGGCAATGTTTTTCATAAAATAACGGACATAAAAAAAGCCCTTCAAGCCCATTGTATACACGGCTCGAAGGGCTGCACCCAGTCTTCTTGGCCCTTTTGCTGTCGCCGGCATCTGTCGATCCGCAGATGGCGATCTTTTCTGTCAAGGCAGGTCTTCTGGCTCCCCCGCCTTTTCAGCGGCCTTCCCACCCGGCTTGGACCGGACAGTGGCATCGTAGGCTGAAAAGGCTTTTGTGCGGGGTTACAGCGGCGGGACCGCTCCCGGGTTTCACGGGATTCCCTATTAAGCATATACACCTTGACCCTATTGTTTCCACATTTTTTACATGCCGGTTTTAGGGCTGTCAAGGGTTTTTGTGCGGCCGGGCTTTTCATCTTGACGATCGGTGCCCGATCCCGTATCGTTTCGCTTCAATTTGGGAGGGCTTCACCGGGCGCGGTTTCAATCCTTTATTTATTACGGGCATTTCAGAAAATGACGCATCTGTATCGAAACTGGTTCATGGCCAGCCGGCCCTGGTCGTTTACGATGACGGCCATCTCCGTATCCGTGGGCGGTGCCGTTGCGGCCATCGAAGGCGGATTCAGCTGGCCCCTGCTGCTGCTGACCCTTCTGGCCGCGGTGTTTTTGCATGCCGCCACCAATCTCATCAACGACTATTACGATGTGCAAAGCGGCGTGGATACCATCGCGGTTTCGACGGCCCAGTATCGGCCGCATCCGTTAGTCGAGGGCAAACTCGATGCGCAAAGCGTCCGAAAAGGGGCCTATCTGCTGTTTGCCCTCGGCGGGCTGATCGGACTGGGGCTGGCCGCGGCGCGCGGCTGGCCCATTGTCGCCATCGGGGCCCTCGGCGTGGGGGCCAGCCTGACCTATACCGGCCCGCCCTTTCGTTACAAATACATCGCTCTGGGCGAGTTTTCGGTGTTTTTGATGTGGGGGCCGCTGATGGTGGAAGGCGCCTATTTTGTCCAGCGGCAGACATTGAGCATCGATGCATTCTGGATCAGTCTGCCGTTCGGGGTGATCGTGGCCCTGGTGCTGCTGGCCAACAACCTGCGTGATATTTCCCACGACCAGAGCCGGGGCATCCGCACCATTGCCATTGTCCTGGGGGAGCGATTCGGGTTTTATCTCTACGGCGGCCTGGTGGCGCTGGCCTATTTGAGCCTTTTGTGGATGATGATAGCCGGCGTGCTTTCCTGGTGGAGCCTGATCGTGTTTGTGTCCCTGCCCCTCGGGGTGGGGCTGTTGCGGCAGATGATCCGCCGGATCCCCGATGACGCCGATGCCCGGACGGCCAAACTCGATACCGCCTTCGGCGTTTTGCTCGTGATTTCTTTGATCCTGGAGGCCCTGTTTTGAAATCCCCGGTGGTCGACGGCAAGGCCCTGGCGGCCACGGTGGTGGTCGCCGCCGCGTTCTGGTTTGTGACCTTTTACCTGCAATGGGGCGTGTTCTGGTTTAAAATCTCGGTATCGGCCCTGATTTTGACAGGCCTGTCGGTTTGGCTGCAGCCGATTCGACAATTGCCGTTTTCCTTTCACTGGCGCAGTGTTTGGCTCGGTATCGGCTCAGCGGTGGTGCTGTACCTGGTGTTCTGGGCGGGCAAAGCCGTTGCAACGGCGATGCTGCCGTTTGCCGCCGATCAGATCGGGGCGGTCTACGGCAAAGGCGAGGGCACATCCATTGCGGTGATCGCCCTGTTGCTGTTTTTTGTGACAAGTCCCTGTGAAGAGCTGTACTGGCGTGGTTTTTTGCAGCGCCAGCTTTCAGCCCGCTTCGGCGAGGGCAGGGGGTGGTTGCTGGCCGCCGCGCTGTATGCCGGGGTGCACATCTGGTCGCTTAACTTCATGTTAATCGGGGCCGCCGGGGTCGCCGGCGCCTTCTGGGGGCTTATGTACTGGCGGTTCAAGGACATGACCGCCCTGATCATTTCCCATGCCGTCTGGAGTACTGTGGTCTTCGCCGTTTGGCCCATTCCCTGAGAGCTGGCTGCGGATATCGCATTTCCCGAAACTTTTCCAAACCCTTCAAACAATCTCCCCTTCGGTGATCCGGTTGGCTCCGGTACGTGACGAGTCGTTGACTTGTTTTTCTGTTTGTCGCGCAAAGCCGCCAAGAGCGCCAATGATGGATTTCAAAATTTGCGGTTGCCCGTTGGGGACAAGGGTGTTATGGGTAAATGCTTAAAATTTTTCGGGCCCGCGCGGGCCCGGACTGGAAAATCCGTTTGAACTTTTATTATTGGAGGAAAATGCGATGCGAGCAGCTCAGTTGTATGCGGAAAACAAAAACAAGCCGGTAATTTCATATGAATTTTTTCGGCCGAAAACGGAAAAAGCCGAACAGAACCTGGAAAACTCTCTCGATGTTTTGTGTCAGACCCCGCATGATTTCATGACCGTGACTTTCGGGGCCGGCGGTTCAACCCGGGAAGGCTCCTTTCAATTGATCGACAAACTGCAAAACGAGCGCAAGGAAAATGTGGTGGCCTACATCGCCGGTGTGGGGCTGGGGCCCGATGACCTTTCCGGCGTGCTCGACACGTTCAAGGCAAAGGGGATCGAAACGGTTTTTGCCATCCGGGGCGATGAACCCAAAGACGATGCGGCCTTTGACCCGCATCCCCAGGCGTTGCCCCATGCATCGGATTTGCTGGATTTTATCCGGTCCCGGTACGATTTTTGCTTGGGCGCTGCCGGCTATCCGGAAGGCCACATCGAGGCTGAAAGCCTGGATACGGATGTGCAATACGTCAAGCGCAAACAGGACAGCGGCGCCGAATACATCGTGGCCCAGTTCTGCTACGACAACGCGTTTTTCTATGATTTCGTCAAGCGCTGCCGGTCCGCAGGGGTTACCATCCCCATTGTTCCCGGCATCATGCCCATCTACACGGTCAAGCTGCTGGAAATTTTGTCCAGCGTATGCGGTGCGACCATTACCGACGAAATTCGCGACGGGCTGGCCCAGATTGGCGACGATGACAAGGAGGGCGTACTGCAGTTCGGCATCGAGCTGGCCACCCGGCAATGCCGGGAGCTGCTGCAAAACGGGGTGCCGGGCCTGCATTTTTATACCATGAACCGTTCGAAGTCCGTCAATGCCATTGTGACCGCGCTCCAGAAGGAGGGCTTGTTGTAGCGGCTTGGCGCGTCACCTTTAGAAAATCCGGAAAGCCGCCGGGGTCAGAGCGCCGCCGGATTCAATGAGATCCGGAAAACGGCGGTTTCCCGTAAGAGCCGATGCCGGCAAAGGGGCAAGGTCGCCTGAAAATCAAGCGGGTACAATGTTTTTTCCCGCAGCGGCTGCCGGGCAAAGGGTCTTCACCGATTCGGCCGTGCGAATTTACGAATCGATCCGATGGTCCGGCTTGCCCTTGCGCCGGCGGATGACGCGGGGACCCCTGCTGCCGGCTGGGGCAGAATCGTTTGCAGGGGTTTCCGAGGGTTTTTGATTGTTTTTGGACTGGTTGGATTCTTTAATAAGTTCTTTTAATCGGTCTTCGATCTGTTTCTTTTTGTTAGCTTCCATGCGTCTTTCTGTCGTTTTTTTCGATTGAAGTTGTGGGTTTCGGGTGGCCCCGATGCATGCGAGTCGCTTTTGCCGGCTATGGGTATACAAGTGTACCCACCGGGGAAACGGGCAGTTTTCGGGTAAAACTATGGTGTAACCCTTGGTTTAAAAACAAGTTGCGTTTGTCAATGAAACTTGAAAAAAGGAAGTAAATCAGGTGGTGACGATCGCGTTCGGGAGATGTCGTTGAATCCTGTTTACATTGGATGTATGTTGCGCTTTCCAATATGGACCAAAGTTGTTGCATATGCAAGCCGAAAATAAAAATTTTTACGTTGAATGCAACTGAAACCAGATCTGCCTATTTTTATTTTCGGTCAAAAACAAAAAAGTATTTAGCGTTCGAGACAAGGTAATTCCGGTTTGAATCAGAAAAATTATCCTAACCTCCTGACTTGACAGGTATCGATTTTTTTAAGAAAGAACACCATTCGTCATTTTTTTCGCCATGGGTTGGCATCATTTGCCCTTTAACAGTTCCAGGGTCACCAGGATGTCGACTTTTTCGCCAACCGCGCCCATTTCGGCGAATTTTCCCGTGCCGACATTGTAATCCAGGCGGTTGATGGTAAAGTCCGCTTCGAATCCCGCCACTTTTTGTCCTTCTTCAAGGGGGTTGTCCCGCAGGCCCAGGTACGTAAACGGGATTTCGACCTCTTTTGTCACGTCCTTGATGGTCAGTTCGCCTGCCACCGTATAGCGGTTGTCCTTTACGTGCTCGATATCCGTGCTGTAAAAGGTCATGTACGGATATTGCCCGGATGCGAAAAAGTCCTCGGAACGCAGGTGGCTGTCGCGCTTGGTGATCCCGGTGTTGATGCTGTCGACCGGCACCTTGAAATCCACGCTGCTGGCTTCTGCGCTTTCGGGATCAAAGACCACGGTGCCCGAAAAATTTCCGAACTGGCCGCGTACCATGGCGTAGGTGTGGCGGATGTCAAAGTAGATGTTGGAGTGGTCTTTGTCGATTTGCCAGTGCTTAGCTTCGGCAGAAGAAAGGCTTGTCATGCATAAAAGCAGGCAAGTCGTTAAAGCGAGTAAGCGTAAAATGGTTTTCATGATCGGCCTCCTTTTCATGAAATCGGTAAAATCGGTTTAAAGTTTTGTTTCCGGGCTTATTATCCCTTTGGGCATTTTTTTTCGTTTATGTTTTTGTTGCCGGGTCCTCAGCAGGTTCGCTTGCGGCCGGCCGCAATGATCTGCCTGGCCATGTCGCGGAAAATCAGTTTGTGGATCGGCAGCAGGCCGTACCAGTAAAGGCGGCCGCCGAGACCGTTGGACTGAAAATAGGCAGTCACGGTTAAGGTGTGGTCCCGGGTGATAAATTCGAGCCACCCTTTGCCCGGCAGCTTCATCTGGGAAAACAGCAGCAGCCGGCGGTTTTCCGCGATATCGGCCACCCGCCAGAAATCAAGGCATTCGCCGATGCGAAGCCTTTCCGTATCCCGCCGGCCGCGGTTTAAGCCGCATCCGCCGGTAACTTTGTCATAGGCCCCCCGCAGCTGCCACAACCGGTGATACCGAAACCAGCCGAAGCGGCCCCCAATGGACTTGATGACGGAAAAGACGTCTTCATCCGAAAGATCCGGATACGACCGGCTCACCCGGTACCGGTTGACCGCCTGTTCCATGGCCAGCGCCGGGGGCGGGACGGCATACAGATCTTCGCCGCCGGCATCCGACCACCGGCTGATGACCTGGTTCTGCTCGATTTCGGCAAGCGCGTTTTCAATGGCGCTTTCATAGGATTCAGGCTTGATTTGCGGAAAATAGCGCTCTGCGTTGTTGTTTTGCTTCACCGATTCGGTTTTAAGCCCCAGCACCAGGGCCGAGGCAATGCCGAAGGGCACCGGGGTGATCAGCAGCAGCCAGTAGGACGACAGCTTGGGCGAAAACAGCGGCACCGGCACAATCCACCGGCGAAGCCCCATTACCTTTGCCGCGTCGTAGAGCATGTCCTGGAACGTCATTGGGCGCTCGCCGATGTCGACGACGATGTTGTGGTCGCACGGCAGGTCTGCGGCGGCGTGCAGGTAGGAAAGCACGTCCCGGATGCTGGCGGGTTCGGTGCGGGTGCGCACCCACCTCGGCGTGATGATGATCGGCAGTTTCTGTACCAGGTGATGGATGATTTCAAAGCTGGCGCTGCCCGAGCCGATAATCGCGCCGGCGCGGAACCAGATGGTGCGCACTTCGTCGGGGAAGGCCGAGAGGATATCGCCGGTCTCATGCCGGCTTTTCAGATGTTTGCTGGCGGATTCATACGCCCCGAGACCGCCCAGGTAAATCACCCGCTTTACACCGGCCGCCCGGCAGGCCTCGATGAAATTCGTAGCACTTTTCCGGTCCAGTTCGGCGAAATCGCCGCCGGTTCCCATGGAATGGATCAGGTAATAGGCCACGTCGATGCTGTCGACGGCTTTTTTCAGGGCGTCTTCGTCAAAGGTGGTGCCTTCGATTACCTCGGCCTTCTGTCGGGCGGTTTCCGAAAGCTCCGCCCCGTTTACGACAAACAGGCGCAGGTCGATGCGATCATCTGCGAGCAGGTGGCGCTTGAGGCGGCGGCCGATGTAGCCGGTAGCGCCTGTGAGCAGGACTTTCAATTTCGGTCTCCTGTGGCATTATGGGTTGTCTTGCCGTTTTGATCGGGATTTTTCCGATTTCTCGTGCACAGGTTGGACAATGGAAAACGCCCCGCGGATCTATCCGCTACATTAAAAAATAAAGTCGGATTACCGGACGTGCAACCCTGACGTCAATCCCGCAAAAATTAAAATACTTGTTGAAGTCAATGGACTGCGGACTTATTCTTAGTAGAAAGTGAAAAAGTTTCTCCTAACTTTTCGGTGAAAAACGACGGCGTCCATCGGTTTTTCTGCCTACACGGCGCCGGAGCTGCGCAAACAAGGACAAGGCTTCAGGTTGCAGTATGTATCTTCAACACTATCAATTGGCCCAAAAACCGTTTCAGATCAACACGGACCCGGATTTTCTCTGGTTCGGGGAAAAGCACAAGGAAGCGCTGGCCACCCTGAAATACGGCGTGCTGGACAACAAAAGTTTTTTGCTGCTCACCGGCGATGTCGGTGTCGGCAAAACCACCGTGATCAATGCGCTTTTGCAGATCCTTGAGGAAAACGACCAAGTGGCCACGGTGCACAACCCGGAGCTTGACCGGATGGATTTTTTCAATCACGTCGCCGAATCCTTCGGTTTGCCGAGCCATTTTGAAACCAAGCGGGCGTTTCTGTCCGAATTCGGCAAATTCCTGCTCAAGTGTTACTACAAGGGCCGGCGGGTGCTTTTGATCATAGACGAGTGCCAGTTGTTAAACCATGACCTGCTCGAAGAAATCCGGCTGATTTCCAACCTGGAAAAAAACGGCGAAAAGTTGATCAACATCTTTTTTGTGGGCCAGCTGGAATTCAAGGATGTGCTGCTGCAGCCCGAAAATAATGCCATCCGCCAGCGGATCACCCTCCACTACAATATCGATCCGCTGACATACCCGGAGACCGAAGCCTACATCGACTACCGTCTGAAGGTGGCCGGGGCGAGAAAAAAACTGTTTAAAAAAAGCGCGATCCGGGAAATGTATCGCTTTTCAAAAGGCTATCCCCGCCTGATCAATATCGTGGCCGACCGGGCCCTGCTCACGGGCTACATTCATTCCGCGAAGATCATCAAAAAGAAAACGGTCCGGGAGTGTGCCAGGGAGCTGGAATTGGCAACGGCCGACAGCCGGGCGCAAAAGCGCCGCGCCAAAAAAGCGGAAAAAATCGAAGGTGGTGCGGCACGGCCCGTTTCGGCGCACCGCAAGCTGGGGGTCGTGTTTTATCCCGCGTTGGTGCTGGTGGTGATCTACATCCTTTATATGGTTTCGGATCAGATGGACTTGGCTGCTTTTGCCCTGAACGTATTGTCTAACGGCTGAAACGGCTTTTTCTTATGACAAAAAACCGGTTGTTGATTATCGAAGACGAAGCCTCCGTGGCCAAGCAGCTGAAATGGTCGCTGGGGCAGGTATATGAGCTCTCCATTGCCGAAGATGCGGACAAAGCCCGAAAATTGCTGTCCGCCGGGTCCTTTGCCGTTGCCACCCTTGACCTCGGGCTGCCGCCTTCCGCCGACACGCCGGACGAAGGTTTCAAACTTTTAGAAGAAATGGGGACGCTGGCACCGCATACCAAGGTGATCGTGATCACGGGCAACGCCGAACAGGAAAACGCTGTCAAGGCGGTGGGACTGGGGGCGGTGGATTTTTGCGCCAAGCCGATCGATATTGAAATCTTGAAAATCGTTTTACGCCGGACCTTCAAGTATGCCGAGCTCGAAGCCGCCCACCGAAGGCTGCAGGACAAATCCGACGACAACGGGTCGCTTTGCGGAATGCTGGGAATATCGCCGGCGATGAAGGCCGTGTTTTCCATGATCCGCAGGGTCAGCGAAACCGACTACCCGGTGCTGGTTACCGGCGAGTCCGGCACGGGCAAGGAAATGGCGGCCAGGGCCGTGCACGAATTAAGCAGCCGGCGGGAAAACCCCTTTGTGATCATCAACTGCGGCGCCATTCCCCAAAACCTGCTAGAAAGCGAACTGTTCGGTCACGAAAAAGGGGCGTTTACAGGCGCCGTGTCCCGGAAAAAGGGCAAGTTCGAACAGGTGCATACCGGCACGGTCTTTCTCGATGAAATCGGCGAGCTGCCGCTTGCCATGCAGGTCAAGCTTTTGCGGTTTTTGCAGGAGGGCACCATTGAACGCATCGGCGGAAAGGGCCCGTTTTCCATTGACGCCCGGGTGGTGGCCGCCACCAATGTCGACCTGGAGCAGGCCATTGCGCGCGGCAACTTCCGGGAGGACCTTTTTTATCGATTAAACGTGGTCCCCATCGAAGTGCCCCCCCTGAAAAGCCGGCCGGAGGACGTCATGCTGCTGGCCCAGCACTTTCTGCGCAGCGAGGCCCAGGCCCTGAAATTCCGAAATGCCGGATTTTCTTCCGCTGCCATGGCGGTGCTTTCCGGATACGATTGGCCCGGCAACGTCCGGGAGTTGCACAATCGGATCCGGCGGGCGCTTTCCATTTCCAACGGCGATAAAATCACCCCGGAGGATCTCGGGCTGGCGGACTGCAAACCGGATCGGGACGAAAAGCCGTTTTACACCCTCCAGCAAGCCCGCAACCGCGCGGAACAGGAATGTGTCCGCCAGGCCATGCTCATGACCGGCAACAACATCAGCTGGGCGGCCAAGCTGCTGGGCACAAGTCGTCCCACATTGCACGACCTGATCAAAAAGCATGAGATTCAAATGTGATTTTCCCGTGTACACCAACCAAGTCCGAACAAACAAAATCCCCCGGTCAAGCACCAGGGGATTTCATTTCAGGGCATCAGTGTTTTTAGACAAAGACTTGTCGCGGATAATAATAGAAAGAAATCAGTTCTGTTTGTAGAAACGCTTGCGGCTGTAGCCTACAAGGCCGAGCAGTCCGCCGCCCATGAGAAGCAGCGTGGAAGGTTCGGGGACAGGGGCGGCCGTGTTGGTAATCTTGCCTTTTATACCGACGGTGCTGCCTAGTTGAACGCCACTTAGATCGTAAAAATCAATACTCATGATGCCGCCTCCCACGCCATTATAAGCATAGTCAAAGGATTCTGGCTCACCAAACTTCAGGTTCCCTCCGGAAATGAATAACAAAGACCATGTGCAAAAGTCCGCCTCATCGGAAACGGTGCCATCCGGCTCGGGTTGAATAAAATCAACAGTCATCTCTGCCGTTCCCTCCCCTAATGCCAATGGAAAATCGATCTGGCCAAAGGTGAACTCAAAAGATTCTCCTGTATCCAGATATTCGGGGGCCATCATACTGTTGGGGGAGTAATTGGTGCAACCGCCGCCCCAATCCCAATTTACAGATAGTGAACTGTTTTGAACTTGAAACGGTACAGCACTTGCGGTACTTGCTATTGCCATCATCATCAGAATAACGCATAAATACAGTAAATAATTTTTCATTTTCTCCTCCTGTTTTATTGGTTATTAATGAATAATTAGTGTATTTGCAATTGTTGTGCCAAGTAATGAAGGTTTTGTATATATATAATAGCTTGAAATTAAAATATTTGTTTGTCGTTTTTGAATTTAAGAGTGTACCGGCGTAAAAGATATCAACATGCTTTTATTCGGGGAAAATAGTCTCTCGGATAGATTTTTGGCTGCGAAAATAAGGGGAAGCATCAGTATGAAATTTTTTGAAGAA
Source organism: Thermodesulfobacteriota bacterium (assembly GCA_051745395.1). Taxonomy (GTDB): domain Bacteria; phylum Desulfobacterota; class Desulfobacteria; order Desulfobacterales; family Desulfosalsimonadaceae; genus JBNJEA01. The sequence goes on from JBNJEA010000047.1 coordinate 21,337, forward strand.
ATATATGTGTCGGATTTTTTGACAACAGGTAAAGCGTTTTTCTATATCAAAGTGGTGCTTGTAAGAACGAACTACCAGAACATCCACTTTTGTGTAACGATGACATAAATGCCAAGGCCAAGGTTTGTTACCACATGAGCGAGAATACTTCCTCTCAGGCTTTTCTGCCGGAGCACCAGGACGGTGTAAAAAATTCCGGCACCCATACCCTGGATCCAGCGGTGGTGTTCCAGGCCGAACAAAACCACCACGGCGGCAAAGGAAAACCAGCTGAACGTACCCAGCGCCACCTTCTGGAAATCCGGATTAATGATGTAGCGCAACAGAAACGAGCGCCAGAACAGTTCCTCCATTACCGGTACCACCAGTACGGCACCGAGCATTCGAACGGCGATCAGCGCGGCAACGGCCTGCGGGTTCCAGCCGAAGGCATAGGGGTTGAAACTGCTTTGTCCGCCAATCTGCGGCAGGAAATTTTCCGGGAAAATCCATAGCGCAAGCACCGCGAGGCCGGCGGCCACGGCCGTAAAATAGCCGCCGGGGGAAAGCCGGGCCGCGAGATCCTGCTTGTAAGCGCTGCGCCAGAACCAGAGTATGGCGCCGACGATGACGGTTTTGGCCGCATACAGCAGGTGGGCGTAGTCGGGAAAAAGCTTTGCGGGCGCTGTCATTGCCATGAAAACCAGAAAAGG
>JBNJEA010000048.1:0-21741 GCA_051745395.1 Thermodesulfobacteriota bacterium
GCTCAGATAGCCTTTCAATTCAGGCAACCTGGAAAGCAACTGCAGTTGTTGTCTCGCCGGCAGGGTTTCAAATTCCTGGGCCGCCATTTCTATCATGAATTTGCGGTAACCGGCAAAGATTTCATCGGCCCCCTCGCCCGTTAACACCGCTTTGACCCTTCGGCCGGCCAGTTGACAGACCTGATCGGTGGGAACGATGGTGCCCAGGGAAATCGGTTCTTCAAGGGCGCGCACGATGGCCGGCAACTGGTTTAAATGATCCCGGCTGCAGACAGCCGATTCCAAGCGGGAACCGGCAAACCGGTCCGGCCGGGCGGCCAAAAATTGTTTGACCTGGGGCAATTCATCGTATTTGGCTTCCCGGAAAGCAATGGTGAAAAGACGAAGCATGGGATGCAAAGAGGCCGCCGCCGAGGATACGGCAGATGAATCGATGCCGCCGCTGATAAAACTGCCGAGTTCCACATCGGATCTAAGCCGGATACTGACCGCATCCGAAAACAGTTCATCAAAACGGGCGGCCGCATCTTGGATCGACATTTCCGGCTGCACCCGATCGAGATGATAATCCCAGTACCGGTGGATTTCATAGGAGTGGCTCTTTAAGTCATAGAGCAAAAAGGCGCCGGGCGGCACCCGGCAGATGCCCTTAAAAAGCGTATCCCCGCCGGGGACGTAGCGGTAGGTAAAATAAGTAGCCAAGCGTTTTTGATTGATTTCCCGGTTGCGGGCCACGGCGGCAAAAAGTGGCTTGATTTCGGAAGAAAAGGCAAATCCGTCCTCGGCAACCGTGTAATAAAGCGGCTTGATCCCGAATCTGTCGCGGAAAAGCAAAATCCGCTGGCGCACCGGATCGTAAATGGCACCGGCATACATCCCGTTTAAATCATCGAGAAAGTCCATGCCCTTTTTTCGGTACAGATGAAGAGCCACTTCGATATCGCCCCGGGAGACAAACGGTTCTGTTGCGACCTGCCGGCGAAGTTCAAGGTAATTGTAAATCTGTCCGTTGCAGGCAATGGCGGTATTATCTGCGGTGCTTACAATCGGTTGCATGCCGGTGACCAAGTCGAGTATGGCCAGCCGCACCAGACCCATGCCCATTTTCCCCCAGGCGCCGGAGCGCACCATCTGTTCCTGGCCGTCGGGGCCCCTGTGCCGTTGCTTCCGTCCCATCCGCATCAACCGGGCGCTGATTTCGTCTTCCGGCAAAGACGCCGAAACAATTCCGTATATACCGCACATTACAGTTGCGCTTTTAAAACATGGCCTTCAAGCCGATTTGCAAATCAACCTGCCGCCGTTTGCCCGGGGCAGCAAGCCGCCTTTTATAAAACCGATACCTTATCCGGTTATTACCAGATGCTTGATGGGTAAAACGATAAGGCATGGGGACGCTTTTGACAATGGAAATCCAAACCTGTATATTATACGAAAATTATTGAGTGGGGGGAAATGACCGATGCAGGCCAATTGTTTTTTGCGTGTATTATCGCCGTTATGCTTTAAAACGCCGCCCAATGGCGAGCCGGAATTCGATGACGGCCAAGCCGCTACAATCGAGTCGGCGGAGGAAAAAGAGGTCTCAAATGAAGCCCCCTCTTTGATTTGCCGGCAATGCGGCTTTCCCATAACCATTGCCTCCGAGCGGATTGCGGTCGATGGCGCCCATTATCACACCTTTGCCAATCCCCATGGCATTGTGTTTGAAATCGGCTGTTTTCAAAATGCCAGGGGCTGCAGTACGACAGGCGCCCCCACCGACGAATTTTCATGGTTTAGCGGATATTTCTGGCAGATCGCACTCTGCGGCTCATGCCTGATTCATATGGGATGGCGGTTTTGTGCCCCGGACCGGCCGGATTTTTTCGGTCTGATTCTGGATCGTCTTGTTGACACAGATCGTACATAGCAGCTACCATGCAAAAACAGCTTTTTCCGCTTTTTCTTTCCCTCCCCTTCCATTTTCTCACATTTTTTTTGACATTTGCACAACAATGAGATAGTCTGAGTTTACGGCAAAGGTTGATCCGAATTGCCTTTGAGGGTAAAGATTTAAGGGGGCCATGAAAAGAAAAGCGCCATATTTTGCTGTGTGCCTGATTTCGTTTTGGTTATTTGCCGCATTGCTGGTTTACAGCAAACCGGTCACCGCCGAAATGACCATGCTGTCCAAAATCCAGAGCGGCATCTTTCACGTATCGCCTGCCCCTTTTACCTCGGAAACCGATAAGACCGATCGCTATATTGATGATGAACAGGCGGAGTTTTTTATTGCCGCCGCAAGGGCCGAACCCTACCTGCCGGCCGATGGCAACTACCCGTTTTCGGTTGTGGATCACAATATTCTGGATTCGGATCTGGTCATTGATCTTGACCCCGAAAGTATTGTATTGCCGGAAACCGATACCCTCTACCTGAGCCGGCACAACATTTCCAAATGGGATTATACCGACCGCGAAAAGCCCGATTTCGAGATGAAACCAAATATTCATGCACCGGAGCCGTTTACCAATCAGGAGGTGGAGGGTGTGGCCTGGGAATCCGACGAAGTGGGCCTTGACCAGAACGAAATTTTTACCAAGTACGGATTCATGAGTGGTGCCGAATCCACGACCAGCGGCGGTGTTTCCGCATATCACAGCCCGCCGCCCCTTCTCCCGACCCTACTCGAAGAAAACGGCTCGAAAACAAATCACAACGACGCAGACAACTCCCCGTAGCCCTTTTAGTTTTCCGCTCATACTTTTCCCCGTCCGGAAAACGGATTCAGCGGGTTTCATACCGCACAGCCGTGGCTCGTCCCAATTCATTGTGTTTCATTTTACACCATTGAATCGCATGATTACTGTACCAGTATAAATCACCGATCAAAGCAGCGCCCCATTTAATTTTATATTGACAATCCCCATTTCCTTCCGGTATTAATGTAGGATTTTTATCTCAACACAATTGACGTAATCATTTCGAAACAATTTTATTAGAAAAAAGGGAACCATATGGCTTTTGATAACATTCAAAACGTCCGTAACATAGGGATCAGTGCCCATATCGATTCCGGCAAGACCACGCTGACGGAACGGATTTTGTACCTGACCAAGCGGATTCACCGCATTCATGAAGTACGGGGAAAAGACGGCGTGGGCGCGACAATGGACTCCATGGCCCTGGAAAAGGAACGGGGGATTACCATTGCATCGGCTGCCACGTACTGTACGTGGAAAAATCATGAAATCAACATCATCGATACCCCCGGCCACGTGGACTTTACTATAGAGGTGGAACGGGCCCTCCGGGTATTGGACGGTGGTGTGCTGGTCCTTTGCGCCGTCGGCGGTGTCCAGTCCCAGTCCATTACGGTGGATCAGCAAATGAAACGCTACGATGTGCCCTGTATCGCATTTATCAACAAGTGCGACAGAAGCGGGGCCAACCCGGACCGGGTCGTTGCTCAATTAAGACAACGGCTCAATCACAACGCCGTGACCCTGCAGATACCCATCGGCCTTGAAGCCGAACACCAGGGGGTAGTGGATCTGATCACCATGAAGGCCCACTACTTTGAAGGCGAATTCGGACAGGACATCCGCGAGGATGAAATCCCCGATTCTTTGCTCGCCGCCGCGCAGGAAAAGCGGGAGGAGTTGCTCGATGCCGCCGCCATGTTTTCCGACGCCCTTACCGAGGCTGTTCTAGATGAACAGGACGTGGACGAAACCCTGCTTCGCGACGCTGTCCGCCAGGGGGTTTTACAGCGGAAACTCACCCCGGTACTACTCGGTTCCGCTTACAAAAACAAGGGGGTGCAGCTGCTGCTCAACGGGGTATGCCATTATTTGCCCTCCCCCCTTGATGTGGAAAACCTCGCGCTTGACATCGACAACGAGGAGGCCCGCGTACCCCTTGTATCCGACATCAAAGCCCCGCTGGTGGCCCTGGCGTTTAAACTCGAAGATACCGCCTATGGCCAGTTGACCTACCTCCGGGTTTACCAGGGACAATTGAACAAGGGCGATTCCGTCTATAATATCCGAAACGGCAAAAAAGTAAAAATCGGGCGGATTGTTCGAATGCATGCCGATAAAATGGAGGACGTGGAAACGATTCCCTCGGGTTTTATCGGGGCGCTGTTTGGTATCGAATGTGCCTCGGGCGACACGTTCGTCTCCCAGGGCAGCCGGCTGTCGATGTCTTCCATGCACGTTCCCGAACCGGTGATTTCGCTGGCGGTAAAGCCCAAGGACTACAAATCGGAAACCAACATGTCCAAGGCGTTAAACCGGTTTACCAAAGAAGACCCCACCTTTACCACGGGCTATAACAAAGAAACCGGCGAGACCCTGATTTCCGGCATGGGAGAATTGCATCTGGATGTTTACCTGGAAAGAATGCGCCGGGAATACAGCGTCGAACTCATGACCGGCGAACCCCAGGTGGCCTACCGGGAGACCATTACGAAAACCGGGCCGTTTGATTTTACGCATAAAAAGCAAACCGGGGGTGCCGGGCAATTCGGCCGGGTCATCGGTCACCTCGAACCGTCCTCCGACGAGGAGTTTGAGTTTGAAAGCCGGGTGACGGGCGGCAATATTCCCACTCACTTTATTCCGGCCTGCGAAAAAGGATTCAAGGAATGTCTGGCCAAGGGGCCATGGATGAAATACCCGGTTACCGGCATCAAGGTGGTGCTCACCGACGGCAGTGCCCATTCGGTCGACTCCTCGGAAATGGCCTTTCAGGCCGCGGCCCGGGGCGCCTTTCAGGAAGCCTACCCCAAGGCCGGGCCCATCCTGCTTGAACCGGTTATGAAGGTCGTGGTGGAAACGCCGGACGAATACCAGGGCAACGTCATGGGATCTTTGAACCAGCGGCGGGGCATCATCGTCGGCGCCCATGACGAAGGCGCCGCATCGGTCATTGAAGCCCAGGTCCCCCTGGCGGAAATGTTTGGCTACTCCACGGTGTTGCGCTCGCTGACCCAGGGCAAGGCCCAGTTCACCATGGAGTTTTTCAGTTACAAGGAAGTGCCCAAATCCGTCGTGGAAGAAATTGCAAAACGAAACAGCAAATCCGTAAAAACCGGTACATAAGTTGTTGCCCACAACCCGATCCTACTATATACACCCACAAGTCATGGAGTCGACTCAATGTTAAAAAATACGCTGATTTTGCGAAATCCGCTGAAACTCATCGGCCATGAAACCGTCGAAAGCATAGAAACCGGCAGTTTTGCGGCCATACTGGCCCGGGCGGGCGTGGGCAAAACCGCCCTTCTCGTCCAAATTGCCATCAGCGCCATGCTCAAGGAGAAAAACGTTTTACACATCAGCACGGAAGATCCCGTTGACAAGGTCAATCTCTGGTACCAGGAGGTATTCCAGCGGCTGACCCAGGAATACGATGCCGTTCAGGTGGAGAAATTAAAGGATCAATTGATGCAGCATCGCTTCATCATGACGTTTGAAACCGAGTCCTTCAGCATCGCCAAACTGCAAAAACGGGTTGACGAGTTGATTTCACAAAACATTTTCCGGCCCACCCAGATTGTCGTCGAGGGATTTTCCTTTTCCGATGTTACCGATGCCCAGTTATCGGAACTCAAGCGCTTTGCCCAAACCCATGATCTGATTTTCTGGTTTTCCGTCCGGACCCACCGGGAAGAATCGGTGGATGAAAACGGCATCCCGCATTCCTTTACCCGACTGTCTCATCTGTTTGACCCCATTATCCGGCTCCACCCGGACAAGGACCGGATCTATCTCAAGGAAATCAAGAAAAACGGCGACATTAAGCCAGACGAACATGCATTGTTCTTAGATCCTTCTACGATGTTGATCAATGAGCAATCCGGTTAAACCACGCAACTTTCACTGCTGATCAAAATCATTCAACAACCGCAAGGCAGCCGCAAGGCGACGGATAAAATGCATCCATCGCCTTGCGGCTTTTTTTATTGGAATAAAATCAACTCGTTTATTCTAATGCGCTTTCGTCGGCATATATTTTTCTCCGTTTCATTTGTGGTTATTGGTTGCAATATCTAAAAATTATGATAGAAAATAGATGTAATCAATGTAAACAGCGTTTCAAAACCGCAACCGGCGTATCGATTTCGCATGATGGATCCGTGCGTATTCTAAGGAGATGTTTATGAGGATAAGACCGGCATTTTATTTCCTGCTTCCCGCCATGGCCGCATTGATCTTCTTATCGGCCTCCAGCGGGTTTTGTCAATCCGGCAACCGTCCGACGTGTGCAGTGTTAAAATTCCTCCCGGACGAAGCATCCACCGAGCAATACGAAAGCCGCTACATTACCAATCGGTATGCACAGTTTCTATCCGAACTGGATACCTATGAGGTTCTGCCGCTTTCCGAAATCGATCAGGCCTTATCCGAAACCGATCAAGCCGAGCCGGCCAAGCGATGTACGGAAAAATCCTGTGCCATAAAAATTGGCAAAACCCTGGAAGCCGATTACGTTATATACGGCGTTATCGGCCATATCGGCAAGCTTTATTCCCTCGATACCGCCATGGTGGATGTAGACAAGGGTAAAATTGTCAACACCGCCGTCACCGATATCGAGGGCAAGCGGGACCAGTTCGCCAACGAAGCACCGCCCCAAAACATCAAGTTCCTGCTGGGTTTAAACCAGGCACCCTCTGTAGAGCAAACGTCGCAACCGGAACAAGCCGCCTCGCCGCAACCGAGACCGGCGGCGGATGCAAAGCCGGTAAAGGAAAAAAACCTTCAGATCGGCCCGCGCCTGGGACTGGGCTACAGTGATGACGGAATCGAAGTGGGCATTGGAGTGGAGACCCGTTATAACAATTTGTCCTTGAAAATTCTGGGCAATGATATCGGCTTTGCCGGTTCGCTGTCCTACTACATCCACGTCTATGGCAACTCCCCCTATGCCTCTATCATCGCCGGCTACTATGACGATGATCCCCATGGCATCGATGAGATCGGCAGGGTCTATGGAGCCTTGTTCGGCTATCGCATCAATTTTCTCGAAAACATGGATGCCTGCCTCGGCCTCGGCGCGGCCTACTTTAACTGGGACCAGACTGAGGCTCCGATGAAAGACGATACGGAAATCGCTCCCATTGGGGAACTGACCTTGGGGTACATGTTTTAAGTCCTGCCAAACAGCGATTTAAAGCCGCCTTCAATTTAAAAGCCCCGGCATCGTGCGCGCACGATGCCGGGGCTTTTTATAGGCGCCGGTTCAACTTTTCTGCTTATTTGCCAACCCGCCGGATTTCGATCGGCTGGAGTTCCACTCGTCGATTCATGGCACGGCCTTGCCGGGTCTGGTTGGTTGCAATGGGTCGGGAAAATCCGTAACCGGTAGGATATAAACGGTCGTGGGCTATGCCCTGGTCCGTGAGATAATTCTTTACGGCACGGGCCCGCTTCAGGGAAAGGGTTTTATTGTATTTTTGCGTGCCGACATTGTCCGTGTGTCCCTGGATTTCAACCTTGAGTTCCGGATTGGCTTTAAAAACCGCGGCGATCCGGTCGAGTGTCGGGTAAAATTCGGACTTTATCTCCCATTGGTCAAAGGCGTATTCAATGTTTTGAATCCCCCAGCAACCCCGTTGATCCACCCGGGCACCGGCCGGTGTATCCGGGCATTTGTCATTTTTATCAATGATCCCGTCGCCGTCGGTATCCGGATATCTGGCCAGAAAAACCCGCCGCACAAAACGGGCCATCTCGTCTCGGCTTTGCAACTGCTCCACATGGGCCGGAAACCCGCATTCCCCGATCCATGCCAGTTCGTTTACCATTTCTCTGCTGTATCTTTGCCCCACCGCGACCGGATAAAAACATATCCGGTGACCGAACCGGCGTTTCAGCGATTTGGCCGCCGGAAAAACATTTTTTTCCAATACGTTAAAATCACTGACCACAATGACGGCGGTTTTGCCGCTGATACCGGCCAGATGTTTTTCCATGGCGCGCCAGGCTTGCACCATGGGAGTAGAGCCGCCGGTTTTGTTTATATCAACGAGTTGTGTGTTTAATTGCGCTGTCCGGTAAGGTTGAAAATCGGCAAACATCCTGACGTTTTTCAACGTCAGCAAAGGATAATGCCCCATTGTCCAAACGGCATAGTCGAGGGTTTCATATTCGGGCAGGGTTGCATTCATTTTCCCGAGAAACTGTTTCGCCTGATCAATTTTCATCTGCCCCCCGCTCGGCTGCCCCCCGCTCGGCTGCCCCCCGCTCGGCTGCCCCCGGCTCGGCTGCCCCCGGCTCGGCTGCCCCCGGCTCGGCTGCCCCCGGCTCGGCTGCCCCATTGATGCCGAAATATCCAACAGCACGATAAAATGGTCAACGCCGGCCTTGTAGGTGTCTTCGGGATACGTTTGCGGGGAAAACGAATCGGTTGCCACTGCCCGGGACGGCGCTTGTTTGGCACAACCCGAAACGATCAAAAGCAGTCCCACCGACATCAGGAGCAAAACATTGCATAACGGCTTACTCATGCTCTATCCCTCACTTTTTCAGTATCGTTAAAACGCAAAAAGGGACTTCCTTGGAAACGTGAAAGTTATTCTATACTAACGAGTTTTCGAATCCGGAATCAATGAAAATTTCCACCCTATTGGTCTTTTCCCTATATAAAACCAATCTTTCAACAATTCAGAAGAAAGCCGTGGCATCAAGACCAAACAGGGTTGACATCCCAGGCTTGGTAAGCTAGACAGATACGGTTTCCCATGGAGCCGGCACGGCCCACGATAAAGCAGTATCGGTTCAGGTCCGGCGCAAATCCGGTCATTACAATACAAAACGCATACCTTACATTATGATGTATAATATATTATGATATCGGGCTATGATTCGGTGACTTAGACAGCAAGCAATGGTTACAGCAATCGCACTCAGCGGGGGTCTCGATTCCCTGGTGGCGGCATTTCTGCTCAAACAGCAGCAACAAGCCATCATCGGCATCCATTTTATTACCGGCTATGAAACCGTCAACCATGACGGCGCAGTTGCCGACGGTAAAGACACCGATTGCCGGAAAATGGCGCCGATTGCCGATCAACTCGACATCCCCGTTCATATCATCGACTGCCGCAACACCTTTGAATCCGCTGTTGTGGATTATTTTATACAAACATACGGCCGGGGCCGGACCCCGAATCCCTGCGTGGTCTGCAATAAACGGATCAAATTCGGATGGCTCGCCGAAGCGGCGCAGAAACTGGGAGCTTTGCGGGTCGCCACCGGGCATTACGCCCGGCGCAGTCTCAGCAAATCGCGGTATCGCCTGAGAAAAGGCATGGATCCGGACAAGGACCAGAGTTACTTTCTGGGGATGCTGTCGCAGCAACAACTGGCCCGCGCCTGTTTTCCCCTCGGGGAAAACACAAAAGCCGAAGTCCGGCAGATCGCCAGCGACCATGAATTGATCCCGGTTTCCGGCGGCGAAAGCCAGGATATCTGCTTTATTCGCAATCAATCCTACCGCTCTTTTGTGGAAGCCCGATTTCAAAAAACCCCGCATCCCGGACCCATCGTTGACAGCAGCGGCAATGTCCTCGGCCGGCACGACGGGTTGCACCGTTTTACCATCGGGCAGCGACGGGGGATTAATTGCCCGGCATCGGCCCCTTATTACGTCCTGCGGCTGGATGTGGAAAACAATTGCCTGGTGGTGGGCTTTGAGGACGAATTGTCTTGCCGGCATTGCGAGATTGGCGATGTCAACTGGATCGCCCCGATGCCGGATGCCCCGATGCGGGTTCAAATCCAGATCCGATACCGGCACCGGCCGGTGAACGGCACCATTGAACCGATTACGGCAACGCGGGCGGCCCTGCGGTTTGATCGGCCCGAATCGGCCGTCACCCCGGGCCAGGCCGCTGTCTGCTATATAGGCGATGAAATTGTCGCCGCCGGCTGGATTGAAAATCATTTTATGGACAATTTGCATGACGACCCGAGTTAAACACATCACCCTTGGCTGCAAGGTCAACCAGGCGGAATCCGAAGGCCTTGCCGAATACGGGCGCCGCAAAGAAGTTGTCGTCGTCGGGGCCCGTCAGGCCGCAGACCTTTGTATCATCAATACCTGCGCGGTCACTGGCAAGGCCGCCATGCAGTCGCGCCAGGCCATCCGAAAAGCCATCCGCAACAACCCCGGCGCCGTTATTGCCGTGACAGGCTGCTATGCCCAACAGGACCCGGAAACCCTTGGCGCCATTGAAGGAATCGACTATATCATCGGCCAGTCTCAAAAACACCGGCTTTATGAAATTATCGACATGGCAGGCGCCAAAGCCGGGGCCGGGCCGGTCGTTGTCCATGACGCAATCCGCCAGCAGCGGGGCTTTCATCCCATGCCCGCCCCGGCGATCGGCAGCCGCACCCGGCCGTTTTTAAAAATCCAGGACGGCTGCGATGCGTTTTGCACCTACTGCATCGTGCCCCATACCCGCGGCCGCAGCCGCAGCCTGCCGCCGGACAGGGCCCTGGCCGAAGTCCGGCAGTTAATTGCCGCCGGCGCGCAAGAAATTGTTTTATCCGGCATTCACCTGGGCTGCTACGGCCACGATCTGGATCCGCCAACCGGCCTGCTGGCCCTGCTGCAACAGATGGAGCAAATCGATTTTCCGGTGCGGATTCGATTGAGCTCCATTGAACCCACGGAATTTTCAGATGCATTGGTGGACTTTATCGCCGAGAACCCCCGGATCTGCCCGCATTTCCATATGCCCCTGCAAAGCGGGGATCCGGAAATATTAAAAAGAATGCGCCGGCCGTATTCCCCTGAATTTTTTGCGGACCGGATCGAAACATTCAAGCGCCGGCTACCGAAGGCGGCCATCGGCGTGGATGTGCTGATCGGCTTTCCCGGGGAAAGCGAGACGGCTTTCCGCAACACCTTTGATTTCATTGATTCGCTGCCGGTTTCCTACCTGCACGTTTTTCCCTATTCCCCGCGGCCGCCAGCCCCTGCGGCCCGATATCGGGATCCGGTATCGCCCCCGGAAATCAAGCGGCGCTGCAAGATCATCCATGAACTGGGAGATGCCAAAAAGGCATTTTTTTTCAAACAGATGTGCGGCAAAACCCTGGATGTGCTCATCGAAAAACCCCTTGATGCAGAAGCATCGGCTTTTACCGGGCTATCGGAAAATTACATCCCGGTTTGCATCCAACAGCCAGGGTTGACGTCAAACACCCGCATGCCCTGCTATGTCACGGACGCAGACGGCGATCGTCATGTCACGGCCATCCCGGCGTTTTCCCGCACGCCGCATCCGGGCACCGCATGTAAACCCGCGTAACGAAAGCCCGTGTGCGGTTTCAAACAATTTTCGGAAATGGGATTGCAAGTATCAACATTTTATGATCGTATATACCGGAAAAAGAATGATAGACGAGCCCTCGACAGACAAAACCGGTTGCAAAACCGCAGCCCGAAGACCAAACACACGGACACGGATTATGTCAAAACAATCAGAATCGAATACGATCCGAAAAACGTTTTCCATATCGGATCTGGCCGATGAACTCGATATCAGCACCCGGGCGATCCGCTTTTATGAAGAAAAGGGATTGATCTCGCCGGAGCGGACCAAAGGCAATCACCGCATTTACGACAAGCGCGACCGCACCCGCCTGAAACTGATCCTGCGCGGCAAGCGCCTGGGCTATTCCCTGGATGAGATTTCGGAAATGATCGGCATGGCCGATTTCGATATGGACGAGGAAGAGCAGCTCCGGACAAGCTTTGAATACGGCAAGCGGAAATTAAAGGAAATCAACAGCCGCATGGAGGAACTACAGATTCTCAAACAGGAGCTGCTCGCCGTCCAGGAAAAAATCTTAAACCGCTTAAACGAACTCGGTTACGAGAAAAAGTCCCGGTAAAGGGAAAAGACCGCAACCTTTCACCTGTTGAGACATGGGAGAACAAACTGAAATGACCCTTGTTACCTGGGAAAAATCGGATACCATTGCACGGGTTGCCATGACCAATGGCGAAAACCGGCAGAACCTTGATTTTGCCAATGAGATGAACCGTGTCCTGGAGGAGGTCAAGGCGGATCCCGCCGTCACGGCCCTGATACTGACATCTTCGGACCCCAAGTACTGGTCGCTGGGCGTGGATGTTGACTGGATCGGTCAGCAGATGCAGGCCGGGGCCAATGACCAGATCAAGGCATTTATGTACGGGATGAATGCGGTGTTTACGCAACTGCTGCTCTATCCCGTCCCCGTTATCGGGGCCTTAAACGGCCACGCCTTCGGCAACGGCGCCATTTTGGCATGTGCATGCGACTTCCGGCTCATGCGGGCCGACCGGGGTTATTTTTGTTTCCCGGAAGTCGATCTCGGCATCCCGTTTCTGCCGGGCATGATCGAAATGGTGAAAAAGGCCGTGCCCCACTGCAAGTTCAACGAATTAAAACTCACCGGCAAGCGGGCCGGCGCCGCCGAACTCCAATCCCATCACGTGATCGAAAAAGTCAGTGAAAACGAGCAATCGCTGACAGAAGACGCCCTGGCATTTGCCGCCATGTTCCATAAAAAACGCGGCATTTTCGCCGAGCACAAAAAGCGGCTCCACAGACCCGTCATCGAGGCCATGGAGATAGCCGATCCCGAGTATATCGAATCTTTGTTTTTGTTCGTCAACGATTGAAATGGGTAACGGATTTCAGGTAAAGGCGGCAAGATTGAAAAACTTCAGTGTTTCCTTGGCCTGGCGGATATAAGCCTCCCGGTCGAGTTTCATCATGGGCCGGAAAAAATTTTCGCCGGAAACAAAATTGTGGATGGCATTCATGATGGAAAGCACTTTCATTTTGGCTTCCACGGATACGTTTCGCCTCTTTTCGGCCAATCCCATGGAATAGGCGATATCGGATATGTATTCCGGGACCTGGATATCGAGCAGATCGTCGTGCCGGGTTTTCATGAAATAGCGCATCAATGTCAGGTTCGATATTTCCGGATTTTCAAATAAATAATCGACCATTTCCTCAATGGCGATATCCAGGCGCTGGGCAAGGGGGCGGCCCTTGATCTGGGTTTCCACTTCCATGAGTTTTCCCCGCAGGCCGTCATTGATGTCCTGGATCACGGCTTCGTAGAGATCGCCCTTTTCCCCCCAGTGATAATACAAAGTGGATATGTCGATATTGACGGCCTTGGCAATCATTCGGGTCGTGGTGCCATGAAAACCGTATTCGCTGAAAATTTTCCGGGCCGCCACTAAAATCCGGGCTTTCATGGAATCAGGGTTCTGCTTGGCTTTTTCAAGGGATGTGGCCATATGGTGATATTTCCGTTGTAAAAGAATTGACTGGCAGCAGATATGGCCCATTGAATGGAGCCATCAAGGCGCAAAGGTGAATCGAAACCACTCGTGGATCAAATGATGTTTTGTTTTTTAAAATGCGCCACATCGGCGTCCGAATAACCGAGGGACTTGAGCACATCCACCGAATCCTGCCCGAAATCCGGCGGCGGCGTCTTCACGCCGCCGGGCGTGGCCGACATTTTCACCGGTGTGCCGAGTGCGGTAAAGGGGCTTCCGTCGGCATGCTTGATTTCCACGATCATCTCTCGTGCCTGAAACCCGGGATCGGTCAGGGCCTCGGACATGTGCCGGACCGGCGCCCAGCAGACATCCCGGCCGGCCAGCACCTGCTGCCAGTGGGCCAAGGGCTTGGCTTTAAATGTTTCGCGGAAAAACGCAATAATTTCCTTGCGCCGCGTTTCATCATACTGCAGGTCGATGTATTGCGGCACCTCAAACAACAGGCAGAGATTTTTCCAGAACCGGTTTTCCACGGCACCGATGGACAGGCAGCGCCCGTCTGCGGTTTCATAGGTGTTGTAGCAGGCGTAGCGGTGGGACAAAAGAGAATTTGAACGCCGGAGGGGTTTTGCCGTCAATTGTTGTATGTTAAAGGCCATGGACAGAAGGCTGAGGCTGCCATCGGTCATTGAGATATCGATATACTGACCTTTTCCGGATGTCTGCCGGGCATAAAGGGCCATCAGGATACCGATGACGGCGTTCATGCCCCCGCCGGCCATGTCCGCGATCTGAATGCCGGGAATCGAGGGCGGGCGATCGCTTTCTCCGATCAAATCCAGCACCCCGGCCGTGCTCAGGTAATTGACATCATGGCCGGCCGCGTCGCGATACGGGCCGGTTTGCCCGTATCCGGTGATCGAACAGTAAACAATGGACGGGTTGACCGCGGCCACGGCATCGTAATCCACACCCAGGCGCCTGGTGACCCCGGGCCGGAAGCCTTCCAGTACGACGTCTGCGGTTTTTACCAGTTCAAAAAACACGTTTTGCCCGGCCTCGGCTTTTAAATTCAAGGTCATGTGCCGCTTGTTGCGATTGACAACATTGTTTTGCATGGCCTCAATACCGTATCGCTGATCCTCGATGGCAATGACCTCTGCCCCGTGATCGGCCAGAATCATCGATGCATAGGGACCGGGAAGCAGCCGGGAAAGATCGATGACCCGGATGCCCGACAGCGCGCCGTGTGTCTGCATTTGCCCTCCGTTTGCCAAGGGTTGCTCAGGTTTCCAACATTCGATTCCATCATTCGCTTGATAATTTACCGACATCCGGTTTTGAAGTCAAACGCTTTTTGGCAGATGGGACAATGACCCCGGGCAAAACAGACCCTGCCGCCTGTCCTTGTGTGGTAAATATCCGATGGTAAACACAAAAACCCTTTGACAGCCTTTTCAAAACATTTTAGTATTTCCCCATCAGTTGATGGAATAAAATGATCTAATCAATGGTTGTCATCATTTGCTTTGCCCGTCGTGCAAAACGACTGTACCGAAACGCACCGGCAAGCGTGCTTTGACCATATACGCC
Organism: Thermodesulfobacteriota bacterium; assembly: GCA_051745395.1. Lineage (GTDB taxonomy): Bacteria > Desulfobacterota > Desulfobacteria > Desulfobacterales > Desulfosalsimonadaceae > JBNJEA01. The sequence goes on from JBNJEA010000048.1 coordinate 14,890, forward strand.
TTATTTTTATCCGGTTTTTTACGCATTTTTCTTTTATTCATCACAATCATGTCAAGGAGGCAGTCTCATGGCACTGGACCTGGATGCCGTCGGCAAACCGATCGGCCCTGTCACCACGTCGTACAACTGGAAGGATGTCATTTTGTATGCGCTCGGGGTCGGCGCGGGATTTGACGAACTCGAATACGTTTATGAAAAAGACCTCAAGGTGGTGCCCAGTTTCGGCATCGCCGCGATTTTCGAATTCCTCTCCCACATCGCCTCAAAGGCCAACGTCGATCTCACCGGCATTCTCCATGGCGAGCAGGAACTGATCTACCACAACCCCATCCCTGTCGAAGGCGAACTGACCACCAAAGGCCAAATTACCCACATGTATGACATGGGCGCCGACAAGGGGGCCGTGATCGTGGGGCAAAGCGATACCTGGCATGACAATGGCAAGCGGCTGTTTACCAGCATCATCCGGCTGGTTGCCCGAAAGGACGGCGGATTCGGCGGCGATGCCGCTCCGAAGACCGACGTGGCGTTTCCGGACCGCGAACCGGATTTCGAGATCGACGCCCACCCATCTGCGGACCAACCGCTGCTGTACCGCCTGTCAGGCGATGTGTTCCAGCTTCATGTCGATCCGGAATTTGCGAAAATGGCCGGCTTTGAAAAGCCGATCATGCACGGGCTTTGCACCCACGGCTATGCCTGCCGGGCCTTGATCCAGAGCTTAATCCCCGGCGCCCCCGAAAAAATTCACCGCTTGAACTGCCGCTTTTCCAAGCCCCTGTATCCGGGCGATCCCATCCGGACCCGGATCTGGAAAACCGAAGACGGCCGGGCCGTCTGGCAGGTCGTCAACAGCCGCACCGGAGATACGGTGATCAGCAACGGGGTTTTTGAATACGGCGAGGTGCCCTGCGACAAAATCCGCTTCGACGACCAGGTGGCCATTGTCACCGGCGCCGCCGGCGGCCTGGGCCGGGTCTACGCCCTGGATCTGGCCGGCCGCGGGGCCAACGTCGTGGTCAACGACCTGGGCAGCGCCAGAGACGGGTCAGGGGAAGGCTCCACCACCCCGGCCCAGAAGGTGGTGGATGAAATCCGGGCGGCCGGCGGCACCGCCGTGGCCAACTATGACAATGTCGCCACCGCCGAAGGCGGCGAAAACATCGTCCAAACCGCAGTCGACCATTTCGGCACCGTCGATATCGTCATCAACAACGCCGGCATCCTGAAAGACAAAAGCTTTGTCAAGATGGAACCGGAAAACTGGCAGGCCGTGGTCGATGTCCATTTAAACGGAACCTATCACGTTACGCGCCCGGCCTACCGGGTCATGCGGGAAAAAGGCTACGGCCGGATCATCATGACCACATCGGCCGCCGGGCTGTACGGCAATTTCGGCCAGGCCAACTATTCCGCCGCAAAGATGGGTGTTGTCGGCCTCATGAACGCACTGAAACTCGAGGGCAAAAAATACAACATCCGCGTCAACACGGTGGCCCCGCTGGCCGCCTCGCGGCTGACCGAAGACGTGCTGCCCGCAGACCTTTTGGACAAGGTCCGGCCCGAGTATGTTTCTCCGCTGGTGATGTATCTTTGCTCCGAGCGTTGTCCGGTCAGCGGCAACATCTACAACGCCGGCATGGGCGCTTTCAATCGGGCGGCCGTGGTCACCGGGCCGGGCACGGTCATCGGCGACAGGGAAAATCCGCCGACGGTCGAAGATGTTTTCGATCGCCGCGATACGATCGAAAACATGAAAGACGGAAAGCAATACAATGAATTAAACGAGGTTTTCGGCGACATCATCAACGCCTTTTAATACGCGACCGATTACAGATAAAACCATAAAGGAGTGCAAAAATGATTGGTATCACGTCATACGGCGCATACATTCCGCGGTTGCGGATCAATCGTTCCGCCATCTACCAGGCCATGGGCTGGTTTGCACCGGCGATTGTCATGGTGGCCCAGGGCACGCGTTCGATGTGCAACTGGGACGAAGACGCCATTACCATGTCGGTTGAGGCTTCCCGTCAATGCGTAAAAGACCGGGACAAATCCGATGTTGAAGGCCTGTACCTGGCCTCGACCACCCTGCCCTTTGCCGACCGGCAGAATGCCGGCATCGTCTCCACGGCCCTGAACCTAAACAGCGAAATCATGACCTCGGATTTCACCTCCGCCCAGAAAGCCGGCACCTCGGCGCTGTTGACCGCCCTCGAACAGGCCGCCGGCGGCCGCAAAAACATCGTGGTCACCGCATCGGACAAGCGGGAAACCAAGCCCGCCGGCTTTTATGAAATGTGGTTCGGCGACGGGGCGGCCTCGTTTCTGGTGGGCGACACCGATGTTATCGCCGAGTTCAAGGGAAACTACACGGTTTCCTATGACTTTGTCGACCATTACCGGGGCGCGCAGAAACGCTTCGACTACACCTGGGAGGAACGCTGGGTCCGAGACGAGGGGTATTCCAAGATCATCCCGGAGGCTGTCAGCGGTCTGCTTGAAAAACAAAACATCTCCATGGACCAGGTCGACAAACTGATCTACCCCTGCTTTTTCAAGGCCGAACACAAAAAAATCGCCAAAAAGCTGGAAGCCGGCGACAAGGCGGTCGACAACCTGCACGAAGTCTGCGGTGATACCGGATGCGCCCATCCGCTGCTGATGATGGCGTCGGCCTTAGATGACGCCAAGCCCGGCGAGCGCATCATTTTGGCCGGATTCGGCCAGGGATGCACCGCCCTGTATTTCGAGGTCACCGAAAACATCACGGCCTTCCAGTCCCGAAGCCGGCCGTTTCGGGAAACGGCCGAAAACCGGGAAGTCATCGACAACTACCAGAAATTCCTGGTGTTCCGGGACCTGATCCGGCCCGACATGGGCATCCGGGCCGAGGCGCCCACCCAGACCGCGCTGACCACGCTGTGGCGGCGGCGGAAGATGCTGCTGGGCTTAGTCGGCGGCAAATGCAGCAAATGCGGTACGCCGCAGTTTCCCAAGGGCGATGTCTGCGTCAATCCGGACTGCACGGCCCGCCACAGCCTAAATGACTATGAATTTGCCGACGTGCCGGCAAAAGTCAAGACCTTTACGGGCGACATGCTTGCCGTATCCTATGATCCGCCCCATATCTACGGGATGGTCCAGTTCGAAGGCGGCGGCCGTTTCATGGCCGATTTTACCGACTGCAAACTCGACGAGGTCAAAGTCGGTCTGCCCGTGACAATGATGTTTCGCAAAAAAACGGAAGACCACGATCGCGGCTTTGTCAACTATTTCTGGAAAGCGGCACCAAAACCCGGGGCCGTTGCGGAGATGAACAAGGTCCGATTTGACGGCCAGGCGGCTGTTATCACCGGCGCCGGCGGCGGACTCGGCCGGGTGTATGCCATGGAACTGGCCAAACGGGGGGCAAAAGTCGTGGTAAACGACTACGGCGGCGCCCGGGATGGGTCCAGCGGCGGTTCGGCAACACCTGCCGACCACGTGGTCGATGAAATCAAAGCCGCCGGCGGCGAAGCGGTGGCCAATTACGACAACGTGGCCACGGTCGAAGGCGGAAAAAACATCGTCCAAACCGCACTCGACGCCTTCGGCCGCCTCGATATCGTCATCAACAACGCCGGCATCCTCCGGGACAAGAGCTTTATGAAAATGGAACCGGACAACTGGCAGGCGGTGCTGGCCGTGCATTTACACGGCGCCTACAACGTCACCCGTCCCGCCATGCAAGCCATGCGGGAAAACGGCTACGGCCGGATCGTGATGACCACCTCTGCGGCCGGCCTGTACGGCAATTTCGGCCAGACCAACTATTGCGCGGCCAAGATGGCCCTGGTGGGCCTGATGAACACCTTGAAACTGGAAGGCAAAAAATACGACATCCGCGTCAACACCATCGCCCCGCTGGCTGCATCCCGGCTGACCGAAGACATTTTGCCGCCCGATCTGTTCGAAAAACTGGAACCCGAACTCGTGGCGCCCATGGCGCTGTACCTGGCCAGCGACCGGTGCGAGAAAACCGGCGAGATCTACAATGCCGGCATGGGCTATTTCAACCGGGCGGCGATTCTGACGGGCCCCGGTGCCAAACTCGGCGACGACGACACCCCGCCCTCCCCCGAACAGATCGGCGAAAACTTTGACCGGATCAACGCCATGGAAGGCGCCCGGCCAATGGCCGATGCCAACGAGGCGTTAATGGCGCTGGCCGCACCGCCGCAGGCGCCGGAAAAACAATCCGAATCCGGCGACGGCGGCGGCCAGGGACCTGCGGTGGCCGAGATCTTTGACAAGATGCCCGACGCCTTTCACCCGGAGGCGGCCAGGGGGGTCGACGTGGTGTTTCAATACTGCATATCCGGGCCTTCCGGCGGCGACTGGACCGTGGCCGTAAAAGACGGCACCTGCGAGGTCACCGCCGGCAAAGCCGAAAAGCCGACCTGTACGCTAAAGATATCCGACAGCGATTTCGTCGACATGACATCCGGCAAACTCGATCCCATGGCCGCCTTTACATCGGGCAGGCTCAAGATCGAAGGCGATGTCATGAAATCGCAGCTCATCAGCAAACTATTTACTTTACGGTAATTTATAACAGCGGCTGCCTTTTTGTTTCGGCAGTCCCTGGTGACATATTAACAGGAGGATGCACATGGCTTCAGGAATCAAGGACAAAGTCGCAATTATCGGCATGGGCTGCACCCGTTTCGGTGAACGCTGGGATGTGGGCGCCGAAGAGCTCATGCTGGAAGCATTCGAGGAATGTTTGACCGATGCCGGTCTCGAGCAAAACGATATTCAGGCGGCGTGGTTCGGCACCTGCATGGACGAAATCAATGTCGGCAAGACCGCAATGCCGATGGCCACCACGCTGCGGCTGCCCAAAATCCCGGTCACCCGGGTGGAAAACTACTGTGCCACGGGTACCGAGGCGTTTCGTGGCGCCTGCTACGCCGTGGCCTCCGGGGCCTACGATATCTGTTTGGCCCTGGGCGCGGAAAAATTAAAAGATACCGGTTACGGCGGGCTGCCCGGCGGCGGTTCCAATACGGGATCTTTGCTCTGGCAATGGTATCCCAACCTGACCGCGCCCGGCTCTTTTGCCCAGCTCGCCAGCGCCTATGCGGCCAAATATAAAATCAAAGACGAGGATCTCAAGCGGGCCATGGCCCATGTATCGGCCAAGAGCCACGACAACGGGTCACTGAACCCCAAGGCGCACCTGCGGAAAAAAATCACCGAGGACCAGGTCATGGCCTCGCCCATCATTGCCCATCCCCTCGGGCTTTTCGACTGCTGCGGGGTCAGCGACGGATCGGCCTGCGCCATTGTCACCACGCCGGAAATCGCCGAAAAGATGGGCAAAACCGACTTCGTCTCGGTCAAGGCCCTGCAGCTGGCCTTAAGCAGCGGCGAGGAACTCGGCTACAACGACTGGGACGGCGATCATTTCGTGACCACGTCCAAGTGCAGCACCAAGGCCTACAAGGAGGCCGGCATTGAAAACCCCCGGAAGCAAATCAGCATGATGGAACTCCACGACTGCTTTTCCATCACCGAGCTGGTCACCTATGAAGACTTACACATCTCCGAACGCGGCAAGGCCGTGGACGACATCATGGACGGCTTCTACGACAGAGACGGCCAGGTGCCGACCCAGGTCGACGGCGGCCTGAAATGCTTCGGCCACCCCATAGGGGCCTCGGGCCTGCGAATGCTCTATGAAATGTATCTCCAGCTCCACGGAAAGGCCGGCGACCGCCAGCTTAAAGACCCGCGATACGGACTGACGCACAACCTGGGGGGATTTCCCTTCCAAAACATCTGCAGCATCGCCATTATCGGCAAATACGAGGGGTAGAGAAAAGGAGGAATAAATGGTTCAATACATCGCGGATCGAAGAGACATCGAGTTTGTCCTTTATGAACAGATGGATGCCGAATCGCTGACAAAGACCGAAAAATTCGGCGATTTGAACAAAAAAGCCTTTGACATGGTCATCAACGAGGCGCGCAACTTCGCCATCAAGGAGATCCTGCCCACCTATGCAGAAGGTGACAAAAACGGCGCCCGGTTCGAAAACGGGCAGGTGTTTGCCCCGGAATGCTACCGACGCCCCCTGGAGCTTTTCCAGGAAGGCGAATGGACCGCCATGGAGGAAGACCCGGAAGTCGGCGGCCAGGGCCTTCCCGTGCTCATCACCCAGGCGGCCAAGGAATACTTAGTCGGCGCCAACTTCGCCTTTGCCGCCTATGCCGTGCTCGGCCACGGCACCGGCAAGATGATCGAGCTCTACGGCACCGACCAGCAGAAAAAGATGTTTCTGGAAAACTTATATACCGGCAAATGGGGCGGCACCATGGTGCTGACCGAGCCCAACGCCGGCTCCGACGTCGGGGCCCTGGAAACCACGGCCGTGAAAAACGACGACGGCACCTACTCGATTTCCGGCAATAAGATCTTTATCACCAACGGAGACCAGAACCTGACCGAAAACATCGTCCACCCCGTCCTGGCGCGCATTGAAGGCGCTCCGGCGGGTTCGAAGGGCATTTCCCTGTTTCTGGTGCCCAAGTACTGGGTCCACGAAGACGGCCGTCTGGGAGAGCACAACGACGTGGTCTGCACCGGTATCGAAGAGAAAATGGGCCTGCACGGCAGCCCCACCTGCAGCCTGGCCTTCGGCAGCAAGGGCAAATGCCGCGGCCTGCTTTTGGGCGAAGAAAACAAGGGCATGCGGGTGATGTTTCACATGATGAACGAGGCCCGCCTCGGTGTTGGCCTGCAGGGATTAAACCATGCCTCCTCGGCCTATCTTTATGCAGTCAATTACGCCCGGCAACGCA
>JBNJEA010000049.1:0-21550 GCA_051745395.1 Thermodesulfobacteriota bacterium
CATTTTCCCGGCCCACCTGGACCACGATGATACAGGTGGGCCGGGAAAATGCGCGACTGATCATAGGGGTCATCGTGGATGAGGTTTCCGAGGTCCTCGAAATCGCAGCTGATCAGATCGAGGCGACCACGGAGTTGGGCGCCCGCGTTGACACGGATTTTGTAATGGGCATGGCAAAAACCGAATCCGACGTCAAAATCCTGCTTGATATCGACCGGATTCTTTCGGAAAAAGAGATGGCCGCCCTTCAACGCACCGGATAGGCGCGGATGTGGAAATGCGGGGCTTTAATAGATTGCTGAACCTGTCCCGAAAGTTTTCGGGGCAGGTTCGGAAACTATGAAAATCGCTCAATTTAGGTCAACGCTAAACCGTCGCGGTCTCGCGGAAAAAGGCGTGCCGAATTTTCCAAAACAGCCGGATGACAGGGATTTGACGCGGGCAACAAATCCTGCTATTGCAGGCCGTGCAATGGCCTGAAATTAGCAATGGGTTTTGCGGCCGGCTCGGTCCTTGAAAATAAAGCCGGTAACCCTTATTTTTGGAAAAAATTCAACCGCGGCGGGTGTGCCATGAAACAACGGAAGAAAAAGCAGAAAAAACAAAAGCACGGCGAGGCCATTGTGCTGGCCTGGTATACAGAAGAGCAATGGGAAATGCTGCGCCAGGTAGCCGCAGACTGGGACTCCATGGAAAACACCTATGCGAAGTGGCTCGGCCACAACGAAGATGCATTGCGGATTTTACAAAACTCCGGTTACAGGGTGCGCATCGTTGATGTTGACGTGGTTGAGCTCGTGGAATGGTGCAAAAAGCAGAAACGCTCCATAGACGGCGAGGCCCGCGCCGACTTTATCGAGGAAAAAATAGAGGACCGCTACGGCAGCAACCGGTAGCGATTCCATATTCACCATCCCGGTTTGATTCCCCCCTTTTTTTATGTCTTCCTAAATTGAGCAGGCAAGTCTGCTGTTTTCAACAATCCGGCACGATTTTCTTTGACAGGCAGATCAGAAGAATTACTTATTTAAAATACCCGATTTCACGAAGCGGTCTGAAACGATCATTCCGTGAGTCCGGTTGCCGTCAAAAAAGAAGAAAACCCACCAACACCGAAAAAACGGGTCCAGGATGGGAGCGACTATGTGGAAGTAGTGGAAAAGGATCATGGTTCTTTATCCGCCTTTTCCCCGCGTTTTCCCATTGATGTGACCTGCATGAACCGAGGAGGTATGAAGATGAAAAACGACGACCGCAAACCCACCACAAACGATGCCGGCATCCCCGTTTCCAGTGACGAGTTTTCGCTTACCGTCGGCCCCGACGGCCCCGTTTTGCTCCAGGACCACTACCTTGCCGAGCAGATGGCCAACTTCAACCGGGAGATGATTCCGGACCGCCAGCCGCATGCGAAGGGCTCCGGCGCCTTCGGCCACTTCGAGGTGACCAGCGACGTCAGCGCCTACACCAAGGCGGCCATGTTTCAGCCGGGCACGAAGACCGACGTGCTGGCCCGGTTTTCCACTGTGGCCGGCGAGTCCGGCAGTCCCGACACCTGGCGGGACGTGCGCGGCTTTTCACTGAAGTTCTATACCACCGAGGGCAACTACGACATGGTGGGCAACAACACGCCGGTGTTTTTCGTGCGCGATCCCATGAAGTTCCAGCACTTCATCCATTCCCAGAAGCGCCGTGCCGACACCGGCTTGCGGGATCACGACATGCAGTGGGACTTCTGGACCCTGTCTCCTGAATCCGCCCACCAGGTCACCATCCTGATGGGCGATCGCGGCGTGCCCAAAAGCTATCGGCACATGAACGGGTACACGAGCCATACTTTCATGTGGGTCAACGCCGACGGCGAGCGTTTCTGGGTGAAGTATCACTTCAAAACCGATCAGGGAATCGATTTTCTCACCGATGAGGAGGCCGACCGGATCGCCGGCGAAGATGCCGACTATCACCGGCGGGACCTGTCTGAGGCGATCCGCCGGGGCGACAGCCCGAGCTGGACGCTGAAGGTTCAGATCATGCCCTTTGAGGATGCGGAAACCTATCGGTTCAACCCGTTTGATCTGACCAAGGTGTGGCCGCACAGTGACTACCCGCTCCACGAGGTCGGCCGGCTGACTTTGAACCAGAACCCGACAGACTTCCATACCCAGATCGAGCAGGCGGCCTTCGAACCCAACAACCTCGTCCCCGGAATCGGTCCGAGTCCGGACAAAATGCTGCTCGCCCGGCTGGTTTCCTACGCCGACGCCCACCGCGCCCGCCTGGGCGTCAATTACAAGCAGATCCCGGTTAACCGGCCGAAGACGGAGGTAAACAGCTACAGCAAGGGCGGGACGATGCGCGTGCAAAACGTCTCCGACCCGGTATACGCACCCAATTCCAAGGGCGGCCCGGAGGCCGACGGCAAGCGCTATCCCGAGGCGGCCACCTGGAATGCCAGCGGCGAGTTCATCCGCTCCGCCTACACCCTGCGCAAAGACGACGACGACTTCGGCCAGGCCGGGACCCTGGTGCGCAAGGTAATGGACGATGCAGCCCGCGACCGGCTGGTGTCCAACGTGGTCGGACATCTCAAAAAAGGCGTGTCCGAGCCCGTGCTAAAGCGCGCGCTTGAGTACTGGCGAAACATTGATAAGCAAATCGGCGACCGGATCGCCAAAGGCGTAAACGGCGGCTGATGGATTTTAAAGCCCGTACCGGCTTTCTAAGCGGCCAGCAGGCCGGCCGGTACGGGCTTTCCAGGGGAAAGGTAGAAGCAAGGTGTGAGGTATGAGGTGCAAAGTATAAGGTATAAGGTGTGAAGTGTGAGGTAAAAAACAGTGTCCTGGTTCTTCTATTCGGTATAATTCTTGTCCACCTTTCCTTTTCCGGTTTTTGCCCGGACAAAATTGATGATTTTTTTGACCGCCAGGGGAAAAATGCCCAGGATCACAAAGGACTGCAATCACGCCGAGTACGGCAAGCTTTTTGGTCTCCGGGCTTTTTATGGGCGTAGTTTTCAATTCGTTGTTTCTTTAACCGGAATGGAGCCTTTCAGATTTCATCTCCCGGTAGCGCCGGATCAGATTGCTTGTTGAACTGTCGTGTCCGGCCCCGGGCTCGTTTTTTGTATCGAGTTCCGGCAGGATGCGGTTGGCGAGTTGTTTGCCCAGCTCCACACCCCACTGGTCGAATGAATCGATGTCCCAGATAACACCCTGCGTAAACACACTGTGTTCATAAAGGGCAACGAGTTTTCCGAGGGCTTCCGGGGTAAGCCGCTCGGCGAGAATCGTGGTCGACGGACGGTTGCCGCCAAAGACCCGGTGCGGCACCAGCCAGTCCGGCGTACCCTCGGCCCGGACCTCCCCCGGTGTCTTGCCGAAGGCCAGCGCCTCGGCCTGGGCAAAAACGTTTGCCATAAGAATGTCGTGATGCCCGCCCACAGGGTTTAGCGATTGGGCAAATGCGATGAAATCACAGGGGATGAGCCGGGTGCCCTGGTGGATGAGCTGGTAAAAGGAGTGCTGGCCGTTGGTGCCGGGTTCACCCCAGTAGACGGGACCGGTCTGGTAGTCGACCGCCGTGCCGTCGAGGGTGACGTGCTTGCCGTTGCTCTCCATGGTCAACTGCTGCAGGTACGCCGGAAACCGGTTCAGGTACTGCTCGTACGGCAGGACTGCGACGGTCTGGGCCCCGAAAAAGTTGGTGTACCACACGGTCAGCAGCCCCATGAGCACCGGCAGATTTTGCTCGAAGGAAGCATTGCGGAAATGCTCGTCCATCTGCCGCATGCCGTCGAGCAGGCCGCGGAAGTGATCCGGGCCGATGGCCACCATCGTGGACAGGCCGATGGCCGAGGCCATGGAATACCGCCCGCCGACCCAGTCCCAGAACTCGAACATATTGGCCGTGTCAATGCCGAATGCCGCCACCTTGTCGGCATTTGTCGATACGGCCACAAAATGCCGGGCCACGGCATCACTGTCGCCGCCGAGCCCCGTAATCAGCCAGTCCCGCGCGGTTTGCGCGTTGGTCATGGTCTCCTGCGTGGTAAACGTCTTGGAAGCCACGATGAACAAGGTTTCCGCAGGGTCCAGGTCACGCAGCGTCTCTGTCACATCCGTGCCGTCGATGTTGGACACGAACCGGAAGTTCATGGACCGGTCGCTGTAATGTTTAAGTGCCTCATAGGCCATGACCGGGCCCAGATCCGATCCGCCGATGCCGATGTTGACGACATTTCGAATGGGCCTGCCGGTGTGTCCTTTCCATTGACCGCCTCGGATCCGGCCGGAGAAGTCCGCCATCTTGTCAAGGACCGCATGGACGCGATCAACCACGTTTTCGCCGTCAACCATGATGGCGGCTTGGCGCGGGGCGCGCAGGGCCACGTGCAAAACAGCCCGGTTTTCCGTTATGTTGATTTTTTCGCCGGAAAACATGGCCGCAATCCGGTCCTGCAGGCCGGACTGTTTTGCCAGTTCCAGCAAAAGCCCTATGGTTTCGTCGGTGACGCGATGTTTCGAATAATCGAGATACAGGCCGGCGGCTTCGGCCGTCAGGCGGTTGCCGCGCTTTGGATCTTCTGCAAACAGCGTGCGCAGATGCACGTCACCGATGTCATTGAAATGGCTTTCCAGGGCCTTCCAGGCCGGCCGTTCGGTGAGATAGGCGATGCGTGGGGTCATATTCGTGTTCCTTTCCCTTTTTTTACGTCTGCGTCAATATTGTATCCTGTTCTGCAATATAGTGCTTTATGCCGTGCAGCGGGCAGTCATTGCGTGACGCGCCGCGCCCAGCAGCGCCGCCTCGGAATGCAGAATCACGTAAACCGGTATTTTTTTCATAAGTTCGGTCATCCGGCCCTTGCGCACAAATGCGTCGAAAAAACCCCCGCTTTCCAGAAGCGGTAAAATCCGGGGCGGTATGCCGCCGCCGAGATAGACGCCGCCTGTGGCCATTGTCTTTAGGGCCATGTTTCCGGCTTCTGCGCCCAGAACAGTGACAAACAACTCAAGGGTTTTTCGGCAAAGACCGCACGGCCGGTTTGGGTCCAATGCGCCCCGGATAATATGGGGCACCGGATCGTCTCCGGGGCGAATTTGTCCGGCCGGACAATCCGGATCTTCCGTGTAGCCGCTATGTTTGAAATATGCGTAAATATTGGCCAGGCCCATGCCGGAACAGACGCGCTCATAGCTGACATGCTCCAAGCGGTTTGTCAGGTAGTCGAGCAAACCGGTTTGTTCGGGACCTGCGGGTGCAAAATCGGCATGTCCGCCTTCCGAGGCAAAGGCCCGGTAGCCTGTTGTGTGCCGGACCAGAAAGGCCTCTCCAAGGCCCGTGCCGGGCGCCACAACAGCCATGGTCCCCCCTGTTTCCGGGCTTGCCTTGGCGATCACGTGCCGGTCGTTATCAGCCAGCACGGCAACGGCGTTTGCAAGGGCGGTTACGTCATTTAGCAGGCAGACGGATTTTACCCCGAGGGTTTGTGCAAGGGCGGCTTCTTCCATAACCCAGGGCAGATTGGTGATTTTGGCCCGCCCGCCGACAACCGGGCCGGCCACGCCAAAGGCCGCCCGGTCAATAGGGATGGCATGCTTTGACAGAAATTTTTCTATAATGGCTTCAAGGCCGGAATAATTTCTGCTCGAAAAAGTTTTTTTTGCCAGGGGCCGGCGCAGACCGCTTCGGGAGCAATATACGGCCAAATTCGTCTTGGTTCCGCCGATATCACCCGCCAGAACGGTGATGTCTTTTCCGTTGGTGACTGTCATGGGATCTCCCGCCGGGCGATGCTTGGGAAGTTTTCACATCAGGGGTTGCAATTTAGGTAAATATATAACCATGAAGGCCGGCAATGCACATGCTAAAATTGCAAAAAAACAGGACTCTTTGACGGAAAGGCGCCTATGGGCGTTTTAAAGAAGAAAGCCGGCGGACGGCGAAAAAAAGAAAAACCGACATGCATACAAAAACCAGATCCCGAAGCAGGGTCAACAAGGTGATGCTGTCGGTCGAATTGCCGGTGAAGCATCCGCAGTCGATGTTTAGACCGCGGGCGTAGTTAAACACAAGCGCCCCCGTGAAGGCAAAAAGCAGCAGGTTGACCATCACCACCGCGCCCGGCAGCCAGATGCCGAAAATCAGGCAGGCGCCCAGCAGTGTTTCCAGCCATGGCAGCACGATGGCGACCGGGTGGATCCAGGGCGCCGGCAGGATCTGGTAAAGGGATATGGTTTCGGCAAAACCGGCCGGATCAAAGATTTTGGGCACCCCGGCATACAGAAAAATGCCGCCGAGGACCAGGCGGACCAGGATGGTGAAAAGCGGAAAGATTCGGTTGGGAGCGGTCATCGTATTGACGTTATTCAATTCGTTTCAATAACAGGTGCATTTCCCCGGGCGATCATGAAGATGCCGTGGGCAGCCCTTTTTCCTGCCACCGGCTCCAGCCGTTGGGCAGCACAAAGACCTGCTCAAAGCCGAGGTCGGTCAGAAATTCGGCCAGTTTATCGCTTGAATTGCATGACGCCCCGTCGCAATAGGTGATCACCGGCTTTTCCCTGGGAATGTCAGGGGCGATTTCGACAAACATTTCCTCTGCTTTGTGCCAGGGCACATTGAGGGCGGCCTTGATGTGTCCGGCCCGGTATTCCGACTCCGCTCTGGCGTCGATAAATACCGCCGCATCTTCCTGATGCAGCCGGGCGGCTCTGTTTATGGAAATATCCGATCGATCACCGGCCGCAGAAGGCGTCGCCGACTGTTGGTTTGCCTGCCGGACGAGCGGGATGCCCCCGTCTCTGAAATGGTTGACGCCGAGTCCCAGTACCACGGAAAATGCCAGTATTGCAGGGATCTGCCAAATGGCTTGTTTCATTTGCATCGCTTGTGATTTGAAAATAACGGAGCTGTTTTCCATGACTTGCTTTTTTCGGGCGAGTCTGCCACATTTTGAAGGTATTGACAATATGCGGTAAACATATTTCAGCTACAAAATCATGTTTTTAAAAATCTGAAACGCTCCATTTGGTAACAAAAAAGATTGCGGGAGGTATGGATGTCGCAAACAGCAGCCCCCATGCGGCCGATCTGGGTAGAAAGGCAAACCGGCGGCGTCCGGGTGATCGATCAGCGCCTGCTGCCGCGGAAATTTGAGATCGTCGAACTGGAAACCGTTGCCGATGTCATCCATGCCATCACGGAGCTGATGGTCCGGGGTGCGCCTTTGATCGGGGTGACCGGCGCTTACGGGCTCTACGTGGCGGCAAAGACCGCCGGCGATAAAGCGGCAGACGATTCCGTTTTGACCGAGGCGGCCGGGCGGATCAAGGCGGCCCGGCCCACGGCGGTCAACCTGGCATGGGCGGTGGACCGGACGCTTTCAGCCGTTTTGGCCGCCGGTACGGCAGAAGCGCGCATTATCGCAGCCCGGGAAGAAGCTGCGGCCATTGCCGAGCAAGAAGCGGAAAATTCAAGGCGCATCGGCAGATACGGCTGCGAGCTGATGGCCCGTATCATGGAAAACAAGGGCCGGCAAGGGCCGGTCAATATTTTAACCCACTGCAACGCCGGCTGGCTGGCCTGCATCGAGTGCGGAACGGCCACGGCCCCCATATACGCCGCATATGAGCAGGGCATCGATGTGCATGTCTGGGTCGACGAAACCCGGCCCTTGAACCAGGGTGCCCGGCTGACCGCATGGGAACTGGGCCGGCACGGCATCGCCCACACTGTGATCGCAGACAATGCCGGCGGCCACCTCATGCAGCACGGCATGGTCGACATCGTGATCGTCGGCACGGACCGCACCACGGTGACCGGGGATGTGGCCAACAAGATCGGCACCTATTTGAAGGCCCTGGCGGCCGTGGACAACGATGTGCCGTTTTATGTGGCCCTGCCCTCGTCGACGTTTGACTGGGAGATCCGCGACGGCGTCGGAGAGATTCCAATCGAACTTCGCGATCCCGATGAAGTGCGCTACATGCCGGGATTGGAAAAAACAGAAAAGCATCTGCTGGTGCCCGACACAAGTCCGGCGGCCAACTACGCCTTTGATGTCACCCCGGCGCGCCTGGTGACCGGGTTTATCACCGAGCGCGGGATCTGCCGGGCCGAAGAGGCCGCCATTCGCCGGTTGTTTGATAAAAAAGATTGACTTCGCCGATTTCATCCGGATAAAAAAACCTCATGCTAAGCGATATCGAAAAGAAAGTCATTGCCGTCATCCAGGGCGATATTCCGGTTTCCCGGCGGCCCTACAAGGAAATCGCCCAAAAGGTGGGCGTGGACGAGCAGACCGTGCTTTCCGTCCTGCGCGACCTTTACCGGCGGGGCATGATCCGGCGCTATGGCGCCACCCTGCGGCACCAGAAATCCGGCTACGTGGCCAACGCCATGGTGGCCTGGCAGGTCGATGAAGAGCATGTGGACGAGGTGGGCCGGCAGATGGCCGAAGAACAGGCGATTTCCCACTGCTACCGCCGCGATCCGAGTGAAAAATGGCCCTACAACCTCTACACCATGATCCATGCCCACGACAAGGACTCCTGCCGGGAGCTGGCCCGGCAACTGTCGGAAAAAACCGGTGTGGAAAACTACACGATCCTGTTTTCCGAAAAAGAGCTGAAAAAAACCTCCATGGTCTATTTCGAAGATGAGCTCGAAACCGAGGATTGATGCATTTGATTATTTGAGCCTTGCGACAAGACCTTCCGCATATCCTTTGCGTCAACCCGTGGATTCATGATTTTGCGGCCTATGACGTCTGGGCCAAGCCCATGGGCCTGCTGACCATCGCAGCCATCCTCCGCCAATCGGGTTTTTCTGTTTCCTATATCGACTGCCTGGACCGCTTCCATCCGAGGGAAAAGCCCGCCGATCCTCATGCCCGCGGCGGCCGGGGACCGTACCGCAAAACCCGCATCCCAAAGCCGGCCTGCCTTTCCGACGTGCCCCGTCATTTTTCCCGCTACGGCATCGATGCGCAATGGTTCCGCGAGGATCTGGCATCTGCGGCAAAACCGGACCTGGTTCTGGTGACCTCGTTGATGACGTATTGGTATACGGGCGTGCGGGAGACCATCGAAGTGATTCGCGGGATCTATCCGGACGTGCCGGTGGTGCTCGGCGGCATCTACGCCACGCTCTGGCCGGCGCATGCCAAAACGGCGGTCGGAGCCGATGAAATTGTCACCGGCCCGGCAGAAAGCCGTATTTTCGATACGGTGGCCCGTTATACAGGCGTTCGGAAAGATCCGGCATTTGACCTGCAGGACATGGATACCTGGCCGTATCCGGCCGCGGACTTGCAGCATCGCATCGGCTATGTTCCCCTGCTGACGGCCACGGGCTGCCCCTATGAGTGCGCCTATTGCGCATCGGGCCTGTTACAGCCCATGCGCCGGGTTCGCAGCCCCGAGGGCGTGGCCGCCGAAATCCGGTACTGGCACACCCGGCACGGGGTCTTGAATTTCGCGTTTTACGACGATGCCTTGCTGGTCCATCCCGAAACCCATGCCGTGCCGATGTTTGAGGCCATCGTGGCGCTAGGACTGGATCTGGCCTTTCATACGCCCAATGCCCTGCATGTGCGAAATATCACCCCGAAAGTGGCCCGTTTGATGCGGGCGGCCGGGGTGAAAACCGTACGGCTGGGCGTGGAAACCACCGACTTTGCGACCCGGCGGATGGATCGAAAGATCAGTGAAGCGGAATTTGTGCAGGCGGCGGCATACTTGCGGGAGGCCGGGTTTGGCGGCGATCAGGTCGGGGCCTATTTGCTGGTCGGTCTGCCCGGTCAGGATATGGCCGCCGTAGAGGCCTCCATCAATGCGGTCAAGCAAAGCGGGATCACGCCGATTCTGGCCCATTATACCCCGATTCCGGGGACAAAAATGTGGGAAGCGGCATGTGCGGCTTCCCGTTATGATCTGGCATCCGAGCCGCTGTATACCAACAATGCGGTCATGCCCTGCCAGCCGGCTTTTGACTGGCAGGACATTTCCCGTCTCAAGCAGCGGATCGCACCGGGAAATTAATCGGTTTTGTCCTTTACTTTTTCAGCAGGCCAAGCGCCGTGCGGACCACGTTGTCGACGGTGAAACCGTACTGTTTCATCACTTCCCCGCCCGGAGCCGACGCGCCGAAGGTATTGACCCCGATCATGCCGCCTGTAGGGCCCACGTAGCGTTCCCAGCCCATGGTCAAGCCCGCTTCGATGGACAGTCGGACGGCCACATCGGCCGGCAGCACGCCGAGCTTGTAATCATCGGGCATGGTTTCAAAAATCTCCCAGCTCGGCATGGAGACCACACGGGCGGCAACCCCGCTTTCCGCGAGTTTTTCCTGGGCGGAAAGGGCAAGCGATACCTCGGAGCCCGAAGCGATCAGGATCATGTCGGGTTTGTTCTTTGAATCGGACAGAACGTAAGCCCCGTTTTTGACACCTTCGGCCGGGGCATACCGGCTGCGGTCGATGACCGGCAGGCCCTGGCGGCTTAACACCAGCGCGGTGGGCCGGTCGTCGGTGGTCATGGCCACCTTCCAGGCCTCGGCGGTTTCGGTGGCATCGGCCGGGCGGATCACCTGGAGCTTGGGGATGGCCCGAAGAGATGCCAGTTGCTCCACCGGCTGGTGGGTGGGGCCGTCTTCGCCCACCGCCAGGCTGTCATGGGTGAAGATATAGGTAACCGGCACGTCCATCAGTGCAGACAGCCGGATGGCCGGCCGCATGTAATCGGCAAAAACCAGGAAGGTGGCGCTGTAAGGCCTAAAGCCGCTGTGGAGCCAGATGCCGTTTGCGATTGCGCCCATGGCATGCTCGCGGACGCCGAAGCGGATGTTGCGGCCGTCGTATCGGTCTTTCTGATAATCGCGGTCGTCTGTGATCAGGGATTTGTTGGAAGGGGCCAGGTCCGCCGATCCGCCGACAAGGTCGGGCAGCTTTTTGGCCAGGGCGTTTAACACGCTGCCGGAGGCCTTGCGGGTGGCCACGGCGCCGGTCTCATCCTTGAAATCCGGGATTTCGGCGTCCCAGTTTTCGGCCATCACCCGGTTGATCCGGTCCCAAAAAGCACGCGCCAGTTCGGGATAAGCCGATTGATAGGCTTCAAATTGCTGCTGCCACGCTTTTTCCGATTTTTCGCCTGCATCGACCGTTCGCCGGAAATGCGCCAGCACCGCTTCGGGAACGCAGAACAGCTCCTCGGGCGAACAGCCGTAAAACGATTTGGTCAGCCGGACTTCCTCTTCGCCCAAAGGCGCGCCGTGGGCATCGGCCGAGCCCTGCTTGTTGGGGCTGCCGTAGGCGATGTAGGTGCGCAGGATAATCAAAGACGGTTTTTCGGTTTCGGATTTGGCGGCCTCGATGGCCCGTGCGATGGCTTCGGTATCGTTTCCGTCGGCAACCTGGATGACGTGCCAGTTCTGGGCCTGGAAGCGCTGGGTGACATTTTCCGTAAAGGTGATTTCCGTGTTGCCCTCAATGGAGATCCGGTTGTCATCATAGAGGCAGATCAGCTTGGAAAGCCCCATGTGACCGGCAAGGGATGCCGATTCGTAGGAAATGCCTTCCATGAGATCGCCGTCGCCGCACATGACATAAGTGTAATGGTCGACAATATCGTGGCCGGAACGGTTAAACAGCTCTGCCAATTGGCGTTCGGCCATGGCCATGCCCACGGCGGTGGCAAATCCCTGGCCCAGGGGGCCGGTGGTGGTCTCCACGCCCGGTGTGCGGCGCCCTTCGGGATGCCCCGGGGTCAGGCTCTGCCACTGCCGGAACTGCTCCAGGTCTTCTTTGGCGACGGGATAGCCGCAAAGGTAGAGCAGACTGTAGAGCATCATCGACGCATGGCCGGCTGACAGGACAAACCGGTCCCGGTCCGGCCATTCATGGTTTTTCGGGTTATGCTTCAAAAACCGGGTCCACAGCACGTAAGCCGCCGGCGCCATGCCCATGGGCGCGCCGGGATGACCGGACTTGGCTTTCTGGATGGCATCAATGGACAGGGTGCGAACCGTGTTGATGGCCATGGATTCCATGTCGTAGATGTTTCCGGCTGGATTTTCAGTCGTCATTCCGTCTCCTTTACGCGAATTCAGATTTAGAGTGCTCTCAGAAATTCCGGCCGAAGCGCCACCTTGCCGGCCAAGGCCTCGTCGATCTGGTGCAGGATTTTTTCCTTGTCTTCCGGCAGCCTGGCCCGGACGGGCAGGTAATTCGATGCATGATTGGCATGAAACAACCCGTTGGACAGGTCCGTGTGCGCAAACATGGTGCGCAGTTCGGCCAGCATCTCGTTGGAGCCGGGCAGCTCGAACTTGCCGGCTTCATAGTCGTCGTGCAGCGGGGTGCCGGGAATTAACATCAAAGAAAGCGCGCCCACAAATTCCGGATCAATGGCTGAGAGCACCTCCCCGGTGGCCTTGGCGTGGGTCTGGGACCGCTGCCGGCCGGCGATGCCCAAAAGCACGGTAATGGAAAGGCGGATACCCGCCGATCGGATTTTCTGGCCCATTTCGATCATGCGGGCGGCCGAGGCGCCTTTGCGGATGTTTTTCAGCGTTTCGTCATCGCCGGTTTCCAGGCCCATGTAGGCGAGCTGGAGGTTGTGGTCTCGCAGTTCTTTTAATTCCTCGACGGTTTTCATTTTAATGCCCTTGGTGTTGGCGTATAAGCTGACACGCTCGACCCAGGGCAGTTGTTTTTCGATTTCGGTTAAAATTTTAATGAGCCGTTTTTGCGGGATGATCAGCGCATCGCCGTCGCAGATAAACACCCGGTTTTGCCGCTTGCAGTTTTTCGCGGCAAAGGCGATGTCTTCCATGATGATGTCATCGGACTTGATTTTAAACCGTTCGCCCTTGTAGGTGCCGCAAAACGTGCATTTGTTGTGGGAACATCCGACCGTGACCTGCAGCAGGATGCTGTTGGCCTCGCTCGGCGGCCGGATGACCATGCCTTCATAATGCATGTGGATGCCTCCTTATTAAATGCGCGTATCTTCAATCCCAATTTCGGTTTTAAAAGATTTTGCGCCGATTCGTGCCGATTCGTCTTGAATTTTATAATTTCGATAATACTGTAAAACAGCAGGGGCGTTTGGCCGTTCTTTTATCCAGTATGGCGCGCAAATGCAACCCTTTTTATCCTATGTATCATATGTACGGCAAGCTCGGGGGAGAGAACTGGTATGGATCAGGTAGCTGTTATTCGACTGGGTGCATTTGCCGCGGTGTTGCTGGTCATGGCGGCATGGGAAATCGGGTTCCGGCGCCGGGTACGTTCCGATGAAAAACCCCGCCGCTGGCGGCATAATCTCGGCATTATCGGAATCAACACCGTCTTGCTCCGCGTGGCTGCCCCCGCGCTGCCGGTGGTTGTGGCCCATTACGCCCGCGAAAACGGCCTGGGGCTTTTAAACGCCGTTACCTTTCCCGATGCGGCGGCATTCGTTCTGGCCATCGTCATCCTGGATTTCATTATTTATCTCCAGCATGTGCTTTTTCATGCCGTACCGAATCTGTGGCGGCTGCACATGGTCCATCACGCGGACTTGGATATCGATGTCACAACGGGCATCCGGTTTCACCCCATCGAGATCCTGATTTCGGCGGGGATTAAAAACTGTGCTGTGCTGGCATTCGGGGTTTCGCCGGCGGCCGTGGTGGCATTCGAGGTGCTGCTCAATGCCACGTCCATGTTCAACCACGCCAATGTCTACATGCCGGCAATGGTGGACCGGGTAATCCGCAGCATCATTGTCACCCCGGACATGCATCGGGTGCACCATTCCGTAATCATTCGGGAAACCAACAGCAATTTCGGCTTTAGCATAAGCTGGTGGGACCGGCTGCTGGGGACCTACCGGGCGCAGCCGCAAGCGGGGCATGAAAAAGTCACCATCGGCATCTCCCACGTCCGCCATCCATTGAGTTTCCGGCAGTTGCTGGTCATGCCGTTTTCGCATTCCCCGGGGGCTTATCCCATCAATGCCAGCTTGAAAAAATAGACAATGGACAAAAAAAAGCGCCCTCTGAAAAAGGACGCTCTTTTTTTACTCCCCCGGTTCCCCCTGAAATAAATTCCTGAGAATGATTATTTGTAACCAAAACCTGTAGCCGGCACAATCGGGGGAACCCTGAAATGCAGATGCGCAAACCCTGATTTTTTGTTTTTTTATGCGTCCAGCGACGTCAAGCCTTCGCGCAGGGCGATTTTGGTGAGCTCGGCAACGCTTTTTGCATTCAGTTTTTTCATCACCTGCTGCCGGTGGGTCTCCACGGTTTTTATGCTCACGTGAATCCGCTCGGCGATTTGCCTGGTGCTCAGGCCTTCGGCAATGAGTTGGAGAACTTCGCGTTCCCGGACGGTGAGCAATTCCTCCACCGTTTCCGCATCCGCCTGCAGGATCTGGGTGTAGTCTTTCATTACCGTATCTGCGATGCGGGGGCTTAGATAGCTTTTGTTTTCCACAACCGCGGATATGGCGCTGATGAGTTCATCGATGGCGCAGTTTTTCAGCAGGTATCCGGAAACACCGGCTTTGAGCATCCCGGTGACATAGCGGCGATCGGCATACATCGACAGCGCGATGACCTGTGTGTCCGGCAAATCGGTGTAAATCTGGCGGGTGGCTTCAATGCCGTTTAATTCCGGCATGCTGATGTCCATGACCACCACATCGGGTTGAAGGTCCATGGCCATGCGGATGGCTTCCCGGCCGTTTTCCGCCTCTCCGATAACGGCCATGTCCGGCTGTTGTTCAAGCAGCGCCCGGAGCCCGTCCCGGGTGATTTTATGGTCATCGGCCAACAAGATTCGGATGCTCATCTTCGTCTCCCTGCAGCGAATGCTTCATGAATTGTCGTGGGGTTTCATCGGAGAAATCATGGTAATGCGGCAGCCGCTGCCCCGTGTGGAATTGATTTCCAGCCGTCCGCCCTGGTGAGCCAGCCGTTCCCGGATGGAAAACAGGCCGAAGCCCCCTTTTTTGCTGCTGCTTTCCGGTGCTTCCGGATTGAATCCAACACCGTCGTCTTCAATGGCCAGACGGATTTGCTCGCCTTCGCGGGCAATGGAAATGGTGACTGCCGTGGCACCGGCATGTTTGACCACGTTGAAAAGCAGTTCCCGGGCCGCCTGGAACAGCAGCACGCGAAAGCTTTCATCCAGGGGTTTGTCCTGCATGTCGTCGATGATCGATACCGTGATGGGGTGCCGGGCCCGGGTCTGTTCGGCAAGCCAGTCAAGGGCGGCTTCGAGTCCCAGATCGTAGAGTATCGGCGGGCTGAGTTCAAAAGTCAAGCTCTGGGTATCGGCAATCGACTGCTCGATCAGACCGTAGATATCCTCCGTGATGCCGGCGGATTCGGCATCTCCGTTGTTCTGGTTTTGCAGCAGGCGAAGCTTCATGGATGCGGTGGTCAGCGCGTGGCCGATTCTGTCATGAAGCTGGGTGGCCAGACGCCGGCGTTCGCGTTCTTCGGCCAGCGAAAGTTCGGAGGACAGGGATCGAAGTTGGGCCTGGTATCGCAACGAGTCCGCCTCCCGCTGACGGGTGACTTCCCGCAGTTGCTTTTCATTGGCGGTCACATTTTCGTAAAGCCGCGCGTTTTCCAGGGAAATGGCGGCCTGGGAGGCGATTAGCTGCAACACTTCGATCCGCGACGGGGTAAAGACCGCCGGTGCCATGTGGTTTTCCATGTACAGCACGGCGACGAACCGGTTCTGGCGGATGACCGGCAGGCAGAGCACGGACCGGGGCTGATGCGTTTTGACGTAGGCATGGTCGGCAAAATCCCGGTGTTCGACGGCATCGTCGATCACCATGAGCCTGCCGGTCCGCCGGACATAATGCAGGACCGGGAAAAACTGTTCGATGCGGCTGTCCGCGGCGATGCCGTTATAGATCCGGGCCGAGGAAAAATGTACCCCGTGTTCGGCCTCCAGGTACAGCCGTTCGGCTTTTACGGTGAAAAAACGCGTCAGGGTGGCCCCGGCGGTTTCCAGCACGATCTGCATCAACTTGTTTAACAGGTCGGCCGGCACGATCTGGGTGGAAATGGCCTGAAGGGCTTCCACGATGGCGGCAAAATCGATGGGATCGAATGTGGACATCGTTTTGTCCGGCAACCGGCCGCCGGAAACTTCGGGAAAGCGCGTTTCCAGGGACTCGGCCTTGGCAAAAGCCCCCCATTTCCGGTAGGCGTCCCGGGCTGCGGTCAGGCATGTCCGGGCGTTTTCGTCAAACTGTTGATGAAGATAAAATGCGCCGGCCAGCTCGCTGGCAATGGCATAGATGTGGATAAACCCGTTTTCCCGGGCGGATTTTGCCGCCTGGTGGTAAAGCGACATGGCGGCCATGCCGCGGCCGGAGAGTTTTTCCAGTTCGGCTGCGACCAGCAGGTGTTTGTGCCGGAAATTTTCGGGGCATTGTCGGGCCATGGCGCCCAGCTTGTCCCGGCAGCGTTGGATGCGGCGCCGGTAGATGCGCTGCCGGGGTTTTGCGGCATCGGCATATGCCGCCGCCGTGGCCAGGGCAAAAAAGAAATAAAACTCGGGAACGATGATGGTGCCCAGGTGATAATGCAGCAGTTTTTTCACCTTGGCCCCGGCTTGTAAGGCCTTTTGCCGGTCGCCCATGATGTAGTGCAGGCGGAGTTTCAACAGGTGGTGGCGCAGCAGGATCACCGGAATGGCATCTTTTTCCATATTGCTGCAATGACGGGCTTCCGCAAAGTCGGCATCCTCCATGGTATGGCCGTGAGCGGTTTTGCCCGTAAGGCATCGGACAAACTGGCGGGCGGATATCAGGTAGTTTAGCGCACCGGCGTCGCCGGAGTTGCGGACAAATTCATGGTAGCGCCTGCATTCGTCTTCCACGGAATCCAGCGGGGCGCCGCTGGCCATCCGGAAAATAATCACGGACTGGATGTGGTATACCGCGTAATTGGTGTCGCCGGTTTCCAGTGCGGATTTTATCCCCTGTTGATGATGGGCCAGTCCCTTTTGAATCGGCTCACACCAGATGCTGATGCCGCTTCCGTAAAACAGCAGCAGCTTGGGGGTCAACGCGGGCGAGCCGAAGGCTTCATTGGCGCGAAAGGCCAGATCGCCGAATTGTTTTCCCGTGTCGTGGTTTTTGAAAATGGCGCACGTGGCGGCCCCGTAGATCATGTAGCCGAAAGGCGCTGCCGGGGAGTTGCCGTATTTGAGCGTAAAATCGATCACCTGTAACGAGGCGGTGATGGCAAAGTACGGACTGCGCAAAAAGGCGGAAAAACAGAGATGAATCAAAATGTTCATGGCCAGCAGCCGGCGGCGGTCATCCATTTGGGGCAGTGCCAGCAATTGATCCATATCGTAATGCTTCAAATGCCGTTTGGCGGTCATCATCTGTTTTAATACCGATATCCGGATGCTTCGGCCGGTGAGGTGGACCCCGAGCAGCCGCAGTCCGGTTATCCCCATCCGGATGGCCTCATCGTGTTCGGCCCGGCTGGCGAGCATGATCATTTTCAGCCGGTAGATTTCGGCCCGGTCTTCATCGGTTTCGGCATGGCGGAGCAAGACCCGGGAAAGGGTCTCGGCCCTATCCGGGTTCAAATCCAGGTAGTGGCATTCCATCTGCCCTTTGACCAGGGCATACATCCTCGGGTAATGTGTTTGCCAGGCCGCTTCGGGCAAAAGGCTTTCGCCGGTTTCAAAATAGGTCAACGCCTGGGTATAGGCCCGGGCCGCCATGGCCTGCTGACCGGCCTGTTGGTTGAGGCGGGCGATGCGGGTTTGTTCTTTTGGGTCCGGGATTTTGGATGTGCCGGCATTGAAATGATTCACGATTTCAAAAATCCGGTTGGGTATCTGGTCCGGCGGGGTTTTTGCAAGCAAATGGCGTCCGATATCGACGTGGCGCTGCTGTTTTTCTTCTTCGTCAATGCCGGTGTACAGGGTTTGCCGGAGCTTGTCATGCTGGAAATCAAACCGGATGTTTTCCGGCGTTGCAATGCGTGCGCCCGCATCGCCGGACATGGGGGGCATATGCCGGATCAAAAGGTTGTGCAAAAGATGGTAGCCGGGTTTTGATACGGAAATAAATCCTTTGTCCACGGCCGTCCACAGGTCAAAGACTGTATCGATGAGCGGTTTTTCGGACACGGCGCAAAGCCGTTGCAGGTCGAACCGGTTGCCGATGCAGGCCGCGATCTGCAATGTGGTTTGGGTGCTATCCGGCAGGGTGCGGATTTTTTCGGCCATGAAGGCCACCACGTTACGGGCCATGGCCCTGCCCCGGATGCCTTCCGTATCCCATTGCCAGCAGCCGGTTTCAAACCGGTAACGCAAAAGGTTTTCGGCGTAGAGCTCCGCTATGAATTGTTTGACAAAGAATGGATTGCCGCCGGTTTTTTCATAAATGAGCCCGGAAAGCCCGGAAACATCGGTTTCGGTCTTTTTCAGAGATGCGGCGATCAATCGACCGACATCTTCCCGGCCCATGTTTTCGAGGGCGATCGGGACAACCGGGGTGCCGTGGTGTTGGATATGCTCGATGGCTGCCGGCAGGGGGTGGTTTGCTGCGGTTTCGTTCTGCCGATAGGCGCCGATAAAAAGAATGTGGCGCGCGGGGCTTTTGGTAAAAAAGGTCGCCATTTGCTCCAGGCTGGCGCTGTCGGCCCACTGCATGTTATCGATAAATATCACCAGCGGATGTGCCGGGGTGCCGAAGGCCCGGAAAAATTTGTCAAAGGTCAGCGTAAAACGGTTTTCGGCGTCGGCCGGGGAAAGCTCGGCGACTTCGGCCGGGGTGCCGATAATGTATTGCAGCTCCGGGATGATGGTGGTGATGATGTCGGCATTGGCGCCGAGGGCGGAAAGCAGGCGCTTGCGCCAGGCCTCGACCTGACCGGCGCTTTCGGTTAAAATCTGCCCGATCATGCGGCCGAAGGCGTCAATGAAAGCCGAGTAGGGAATGTTTTGTTGCAGTTGCTCAAACCGGCCGGTGATAAAATAGCCTTCGTTTTCCATGACGTAAGACTTGAAAGACTCCACCAGCCGGGTTTTGCCGACACCCGGGTAACCGGAAATCATGACAATGCCGGCCTTGCCCTCACAAACCCGTTCGAATTCCTGGCAAAGGGTGCGCAACGGGTCTTGCCGGCCGTAAAGCGCATCGGACAGGATCAGCGTTTCCGGGGCGTCGTGTCGGCCGGGGGAAAAAGCGGAATCGAGGTGGCCGGCCGATTTGAGTTGTTCCAGGCAGCGGGCAAGGTCAGCGCGGATGCCGTATGCGCTTTGGTATCGGGATTCCGGGGGTTTTTCCATCAGCCGCATGACAATATCGGAGACCGGTCCGGGAATCTCGGGCCGGATTTGGGCCGGCGGTACCGGTTTCTGGGCGATGTGGCCGTGTATGATTTCTTTTGCCCCGCCTTCACAAAAGGGGGGCTTTCCGGTGAACAGGGCGTAAAGGACAATGCCCATGGAATAGAAATCGGTTCGGAAATCAGCCGACCGGTTCATCCGGCCGGTCTGCTCCGGGGACAGGTAGGGCAGAAAGGCGGCCGGCATGTTTTCCTGCTGTTGGTCGGTCAAAGGGCCGGGCAGAATTTCAGGCGGTGCGAACCCGTTGACGATCACCCGGCCGGATTCGGCATGAAGGCGGACCGTATCTCCGGTCAATCCGTGGTGTACGACCCCGGCCTTGTGCAGATCATTGACGGCGGCGGCGAGCTGGACAGCGATTTCAAGACTGTTTTCGAGGTCCGCCCGCCTGTTTTCATATTCTTCGGCCAACCGGCGGCCCTCCACGGGATCCGAGACGATCAGGATCCCGGTCCGGGAGCCGTCCTCGATTTTTTTTACTGCGTGAACGGGGACAACATGGGGGGAATCCACCGAGGCAAGGGCCGCATAGAAGGACAAAAGCGCGTCGTGGTCCGGCCGCTGCTGCCAATCCACCGGAAAGAATTGAAAGGCCGCCGGCTGATCGGTCCGGATATGCCGGGCATAAAACCGGTCGGATGCATCCGGATTTTCCGTGGGGTCCAGGATTTCATATCCCGGCAGCAAGATCATGAAAACACCTGCGTATTTTTCGTCCCTATGATCGCTTTATTTTAACTCGACAGTCCAAAGTTCTGTCATTCCTGCGAAGGCAGGTCTCAGTTCAAGGCTTTAGCCGCAATCTATAACTCATCGATTATTCTGGATTCCCGCCTTCGCGGGAATGACTTCGAGAGACAATGCGGTTTCTTTTTAAAATCAACAACTTAAACAAAATTTTTGACTTTCAAGTTATTTTAAAAACATGCCGATAAAACAGCCGCCGCCGCCGCCGCTGGAGCTTTCCTGCTTTTTCGAGAATGCGGCGGAAATCGTGTGATCCTCGGTCACATCGGAGAAGCGGTATTGCGAAACCGCCCCCTGGGATTGGCCGTCGACTTCGACGTCGGCGATTGTATAGCCGGAGGCCGCCTGAATGGAAAAGGTTTCGTCCTTTCCGTCAAAAACAGGGACTATGCCGGACGGGGAGATGGTGCCCCCGGCGCCGGTTTCCGCCGTTACGGTAAAAGCGCTCACCTGCTGGGTGTCGTCCCGGAATACGGCGAGGTTTGTGGCCGGATCGCCGATGAGGTTAAAGGAGATAAACACCTTATCCGATGCCCCCTGGTAATACGAGTCGATTTTGGCGCCGGTGGTCAGGGCGCCGAGGTTGTTTTGCCTTTCCAGAAACAGGCCGGAAAACAGGCTTTTGCTTAACCGGGCATGCTCCCACTGGTGGGACAGGCCGCTGGGGGCAAAGCCGGCGATCGCCCCGCCCCGGGCGGGCATCACCCATTGTTCGGCCAAACTGTAGTGATGCGATTGGCCGAAATAGCCGTTTAAACAGTTCAGCGCCAGCACGAAAGGCGGATTCCCCGTGTTGTTGAAATGGTCGATATCCGACGGCTCCAGGATAAAATCGCCGCCGCCGCCGGGCTCCACCCCCCATCGCCGGACGTCGCCGTGGCCGGTGTAGGTGGCCATGAGCATGCCGGCATCGATTTTCGATACAATGTCGTCGGTGGCCGCAGAGGCTGGTTCGTAATCGCGTGCGTTGACGAAATGCGGTGTGAAGGAGGCGGGCAGGTAGCCGGCCAGTTCGCTGTTTAAATTTTCAAATGCCGGTTCGTCGTCGTCTGCGACAAAAAGGGCCTGTTCGGATGCGGCGGTCTCCGATGTTTCGTACCGGACGATTTTATGGACCATGTCCGTGACCGTATCGGCATCGGCTCCCGGCAGGCGGCCGATATATACGTCCGGTATGCGGTCGTTGCCCTCAACGCAGGCATACCAGTTGTCCGAAGGGGTCAGGCCGAGTTCGGGGGTGTGGCTTAAATAAACGGGAACGATGTTTTTCTTGTCCGTTTCGAAATAATTGCGGTAATCGAGGTTGGCATCTCCGACTAGCAGGACGTGTTGCGGCTGCGGCTGCCAGTTGGAATAGGCGTATGCCAGAAAATCCTTAATGGCTGCGGGGTCGAAGCGGCCGCCGGAAAAGGCGTC
>JBNJEA010000003.1:0-58630 GCA_051745395.1 Thermodesulfobacteriota bacterium
CCAAACTCATTTTTGGCATAAAGATTGTTCCAAACGCAGCCATGTGTTTGTCCTCTATTTAAATATGCTGCTCGGCATTGCCATGGGCTGCATGATGGTCGTCGCTGGCACCACCGCGGCCACGGCATTTCTCGTCAAGCCGGTGCTGGATGAGATTTTCATGCAGAAAAACACCGCCATGCTCATACTGCTGCCAGTGGTGGTCATGGTGCTCTACGTCTGCCGCGGCATTGCCATGTACGGGCAGGAATATTTGATGAAATACGTGGGCGAGCGTATCATCAAGCGTTTGCGCGACAGCCTCTACGACCGGATCATCGAGTTGCCGCTGGATTTTTTCCAGCGGTCGAAAACCGGGGTATTAATGGCCCGGATCACCAATGATGTCAACATTATCAAAAACATGGTCTCCACTGCGGTGACCGGGGCCCTGCGCGATTTTTTCACCATTATCGGTTTGGTTTTCGTAATTTTTTACCGGGACTGGCAGTTGGCCATTATCGCCATGGTGGTTTTGCCGGCTGCATTTTTTCCGGTTTATGAATTCGGCCGCCGGGTCCGGCGTTTTTCCACCCGGAGCCAGGAGGCCATGGCCGAATTGAATTCGTTTCTTCATGAAACCTTTGCCGGCAACAAGGTGGTCAAAGCCTTCGGCATGGAAGACAGGGAAAAAAAACGGTTTTTTGACAAAAGCAGAAACCTGTTCCGATTCGAAACCCGGATGTTTCGGGCCCAGGCCCTGACCTCTCCGGTCATGGAGATCCTTGCCGGCATCGGGATTTCGCTGTTGATCTGGTATGGCGGCCACGGTGTTGTCGAAGGCGACGCCACGCCCGGCACCTTCTTTTCGTTTATGACCGCGGTGATGTTGCTGTATCCGCCGGTCAAAAAACTGACCAAACTCAACAACGTCGTGCAGCAGGGGCTGGCAGCCGCGGACCGGGTGTTTGATATCCTGGAAACCGAATCCGATATTGTCGAGACCGATCAACCGGCGGCCCTGCCGTCTCCTCCGCATCGTATCCGTTTTGAAAACGTCCGTTTTGCCTATAGAACAGATGAAAATGTTTTGGAAAACATCGACCTGGAGGTCCCTCCCGGGCAACGGCTGGGCATTGTCGGCACCAGCGGGGGCGGCAAGACATCGCTGGTGAACCTGGTTCCGCGCTTCTACGATGTCACTGGCGGTGCGGTCCGCATCGACGGTATCGATATCCGGGATGTAAAGATCAGCGATCTCAGACAGCGCATCGCCATTGTCACCCAGGAGCCGATCCTGTTTGACGACACTATCGGCAACAACATTGCCTACGGCCATCCGGAGGCCACGGAGGATCAGATCATCGCCGCGGCGAAAGCGGCCTATATTTTTGATTTTATTCAGGGGCTGCCCAAGGGATTGGATACCGGGATCGGGGAGCTCGGCAGCCGGCTGTCCGGGGGGGAAAGGCAGCGGATGTGCATCGCCCGGGCCCTGCTCAAAAATGCCCCCATCCTGATTCTCGATGAAGCCACCTCCGCACTTGACAGCGAAGCCGAGCAACTGGTGCAGAAAGCCCTGCAGAACCTGATGCGGGGCCGGACGTCTTTTGTGATCGCCCATCGGCTTTCCACCGTTGTGGCGGCCGACCGGATCATTGTCATGGTCGGCGGGCAGATTGTGGAATCTGGCAATCATGCCGACCTGCTGGCGCAGCAAGGCGAATACTTCAAGCTCTATCAAGGTCAGTTCGCCGATTCGGCCAATGCCTGCCGGGCATCGGAAAACCGGCAACAACCGGATCAGGAGAAAGCCTAGACCATGGCGACGGCATCGATCGTCAACCGCTATATTTTCTTCGAGTTGATCCCGCCGTTTGTCATGAACGTGGTGTTTTTCATGTTCGTGTTTCTCATGCGCCAGATCCTTGAGATCACCAACATGATTGTCAACTACCAGGTCAGCATCATCGCTTTTTTTTTGATGCTGATCTATTCCATGCCTTATTTTCTTGTCTACATCATCCCCATGTCGGTGATGATGAGCACCCTGCTGACGTTTCTGAGGATGTCGGGTGATAACGAGATCGTGGCCTTAAAGGCCGCCGGCGTCAACATGTACCGCTTGCTGCCGGCCGTGCTGGGCTTTGCCTTGATGGGGCTGCTCATTACCTCCCTGATGGCCATCTATGGCATGCCATGGGGCCGTTCCTCCTACGAGGAGCTGACCATGAAGGTGGTGCGCTCCAATTTCAATGTCGGCTTAAAGGCCCACCATTTCAATGACAGCTTTGCCGGGGTGACATTTTATGTCAATGACATTGATTACAAAAGCCGGGAGTTGCACGAGGTCTTTATCGAAGACAGCCGCAAAAGCGGGGTCAGTTCCACGGTGGTGGCGCCGAAGGGCTACCTGTTTGCCGGGGATGATTCCTACAGCTTTGTTTTGCGGCTTTACAACGGGCTGATCAACCAGGTACAGCTTGACAAACGCACCGCTCATGCGATCCGTTTTGATACCTATGACATCCGGCTGGACTTGAAAAGCGCTGTCAGTGATGGCAAAAGCCGCAGCAAGGACGAAAAGGAAATGGGGTTGTCCGAATTGATCGCCGCGCTGGGCAAATCCAAGGAAAAAGACAAGCGTTACTATTCCCTGCTCATGGAACTGCACCGGAAGTTTTCCATCCCGTTTGCCTGTATTGCCCTGTCCATTCTGGCGGTGCCGCTGGGCATCCAGTCGCTTTCGGCCCGGCGTTCGGCGGGTTTGGGCATCGGGTTGATCTGTTTTCTTTTGTATTATCTCCTTTTATCCGCCGGCACGGTTTTCGGGGAAACCGGGGCGGTGCCGCCGCTTGTGGGCATGTGGGCCCCCAATTTCGTCATGGGGACGTTCGGTATTTACCTGTTCGTTAAGTCCAAAAACGATCAGCCGGTGGCGTTTTTCGACGTCGCCCGGGCGATCGGGGCCCGGGTAATCCGCGGCCTCAAAAAAGGGCGGCGGCCGTCTTGCTGACCGGATTGTCGGTACCTTTGCTTTTTTTCTGACGGCTCCGCCATTTTGTCAATGATTGCGATGCAATGACTGTTATCCACCGATACCTGATCCGTTCGTTTATGAAGTATTTCGCCATCGTGCTTGCCATGGTGGTGGTGATTTACCTTTCCATTGATTTTTTCGGCAAGATTGATAACTTTCTTGCCTCGGATTTGGGGGCGGGGCAGATCCTGCTGTTTTTTTTATACAAAATCCCCTTAATCGTCTCCCAGATCACCCCGGTGGGCGTGCTGCTGTCCGTATTGATCGTGTTCGGGCTGATGAACAAAAACAACGAAATCGTCGCCCTGAAAAGCAGCGGAATCAGTGTGTTTTACCTTTTATTGCCCATAGCGGTGCTCGGGGTGATCTTTTCGGTGGCCTTGTTCGTGTTTTCCGAAGCGGTGGTGCCGATCAGCATCAGCCGCTCCAACCGGATCGAGGCCCGGGAAGAAGGCGCCGGGAAGATGATGACCTCACGGGAGAAAAATATCTGGATCCGGCATGCCGACGGTCTGGCCCATGTCAAGTATTACCATCCGGCCAATCAGACGCTGCGCGGGATCAGCGTTTACGTATTCGATGATGATTTCAATCTGGTCGAGCGCATCGACGCCGAGCGGGCCGAGTTTGCCGGGGGAAGGTGGTTGCTTTACGACGCCATGTTGCAGCGGCTCAAAGGGGCGGACAAAGACATCGACATCCGCTTTCATGCGCAGATGGAAGAAACATTTGATCTGGTCCCCTCGGATTTTCAGCGGGTGGTCCGGGATGCCGAGGAAATGAGTTTTGCCAGCCTCTGGCGCTACATCCGGAAAATGGAGGCCGAGGGATACGATGCCACCGAATACCGGGTGGATCTGTTCGGCAAAACCGCCTTTCCTTTTGTCTGTTTTATCATGTGTCTGATGGGCGGCACCATTGCCTTGCGGGGCAAAACCGGCGACGGCATGGCGGTGTCTTTTGCCTATGGCCTGGTGACGGCCTTTTTGTACTGGTCCGTCTACAGTTTCTGCCTGTCCCTGGGCTACGGGCAGTTGTTGCCGCCGTGGCTTGCGGCATGGACCGCCAATTTCGTTTTTGCCTGTTCTGCCGGATTGATGTTGCTGAACCTGGAATAGTGGCGTGGCGCCGGGTGGGGGTATGAATCGATTGAAGAGGAAAGTGGGCCGCATCATCGAAGGCGAAGCAGAGCCGGATGCCGCACTGGCCGCACTGCTGTCGGCGGCCGCCGGCATTTACGGCGGCGGTGTTCGGTTGCGGGGCGCATGTTATGACAGGGGGCTGTTGCGCGTCAGACGGCTGCCCTGTCCGGTGGTCTCCATCGGCAATATTGCCGCCGGGGGTACCGGCAAAACCCCCATGGCCATGTATGTGGCAAGGACCCTGCAGGAGATGGGATACCGGCCGGCCGTTTTGAGCCGGGGCTACAAGGGAGGTGCGGAAAAAGACGGTGCCGTGGTCAGCAACGGGCGGCATCTTTTGTGCGGGCCGTCTGTTGCCGGGGATGAGGCGTTTATGATGGCGGCGCAACTGCCGGGTATTGCCGTGCTGGTGGGCGGCAACCGATACCAAAGCGCACGGCGGGGGGTTGCGGAGCTAAATGCCGACGTGATCATTCTGGATGACGGTTTTCAGCATCGAAGACTCTACCGGGATATAGACTTGGTGCTGCTCGATGCGCGGCAACCGCTGGGCAATCAATATCTGCTGCCCCGCGGCATTTTGCGCGAGCCGGTCACGGCCCTGGAAAGAAGCCACGCCCTGGTGCTGACCCGGAGTCGCGAACAGCAGCCGGCGCCGGGCGCCTTACAACGGCGTTATCCGGACAAACCGATATTTTGCTCGGATCATTGCCCCTATGTGGCCGGCATTTTTGACGGTTCGGCCCCGTTGCCCGAAACGGTTTCACACAGCCGGCACAGGCAGGACCTGGCACCTGTCAAAAAGAGCCGGGTCTATGTGTTTTCCGGTATCGCCCGAAACCGCGAGTTTGCGGATATGCTCGAAAAACAGGGTGTGGATGTCGCCGGGCGCCAGGCCTTTTCAGACCATCACCGGTATTCGGAAAACGAGCTGGAAGCCATCGTCAGCGCCGCCGAATCGCGATCCGCTCAGATGATCGTTACCACGGAAAAAGACTATGTGCGCATTGCCGGCCGTTTGCCCGGCCGTTTACCGGTTGCCGTAGTCGGTGTCCGGATTATATTTCACAAAGAGGACGCATCGGCATTGCTGCAATGGATGCAAGACGGGCTGACCCGGAAGACTGACACCGAAACGCATGGACGTGGAGTTTGCGGAAGAATATGAAACCATTGACCCGGCCCCTGCTGGAAAAGACCCCCCATGAATGCGTGGCCAGGGGAAGATGGGGCAATGCAGATTTGATCCGATGCCGGCGGGATGGCCAATCCTGGATGATCAAGGATTTTTCGCCCTGTCCGTCGCTGGTGAAACGAACGTGGGGGCGCTGGATGGTGGAGCGGGAATTTCGGGCCCTGGCCCATTTGCAGGGCATCGACGGCATCCCCGAAGCTCCCTTTCGCCTGGATCGATATGCCGTGGGCTATCGCTTCATTCCGGGCAAAACTTTGAAAGACAGCGCGCCGGAAGATATTTTGCCGGATTTTTTCCATGGACTCGAAGCCCTGGTTTTGCAGATGCATGCCCGCCAAATGGTCCATCTCGATGTCCGCAACCGGCGAAACGTTTTGGTGACCGATGCCGGATGCCCCGCGCTGCTGGATTTCCAGTCGAGTCTGGCGCTTGATCATGTACCGGTGGTGTTTCACCGGTTGTTAAAAGACATTGATCTGTCCGGGGTGTATAAAAACTGGATTAAGATCCGGCCCGATTTAATCGATCAATCCCGGAAAGATCGTCTCGAACGGATCAATCGAAGGCGCCGGTTCTGGCTGTTTAAGGGATATATGCTGGGGCCCAAGGGCCAGCGCCGGCCATAGATGGATCAGAAGCGATGACGAAACATTGGATTTGAAAGAAAGACTGCGCCCCCAACATGTCCCGGCAAAGGAGATGGCCCCATGACCCCGAGCGAACAGGAACAGGCGATCGCCCCCGATCTTCACGAAACGGTCCATGTCGCCGAAGGCGCACGGATTTACGGGGATGTCATCATCGGAAAACAATCCAGCGTCTGGTTCAATGCGGTGTTGCGCGCCGATGAAGGCCGGATTGCCATCGGGAAAGGGACAAACATCCAGGACAACGTGGTCATCCACAGTGATCTCGGCACCGGCGCCTGGATCGGAGACAGCGTTACCATCGGCCACGGAGCGATTATCCGGGGCTGCCGTATTGAAGAAAACGTCATGGTGGGCATGAATGCCACGGTCATGACCCATGCCCATATCGGCAAAGACAGCATGGTGGGGGCCAATGCGCTGGTGCCCTACTACAAAACCTTTCCGGAACGCTCATTGATTACCGGCGTGCCCGCCCGATGGGTCCGCTACCTCACCGACGACGAAGTGGCGTTCAACCGGACCGCCGTCGACGCCTACCTGAAACTGGTCGAGCGGTATGCCGCAAAAAAGATCCGGGCCTGGCCCGGGCATCAGCCGTAACCGGTTTCGCCTGGCAAACGCCCGGTCGCCTTTTTTATCCGACGGGATAGACGTAGGTGAATATGAAAAGCACGACATAGCATGCCCCCACCGCGACCATGTTGCGCACCCCGTGGTTTTGCCGGAAGCTTTCATTGTCGAACAAAAACAGTTTGCCGGGGGCAAGGCGCTTTAATGTGGGCCGGTAGGGCGGCACCTCCCGGCAGTAGGCCCCATAATCCTGCCCGAACAGCTCGCGTAAAACCTTTTCTTCCCGCCGAACCCGGTTGACCATGTAGAAATAATAAATGATGACGTAGCCGCCAATGAGCCACGGATTGCCAGTCATGAGCAGGATTCCCAAAATCAGGAAAAACCGCCCGATGTACATGGGATTGCGCATGAACATGTAGGGGCCTTCCGTGGTCAGGCGTTTCTGGGTCTTGATGGTGGCAAAGCACCAGAGTTGGAGCAATTCGCCGAGCACGGAGACCACCAGGCCGGGGAAAAACCACCCCGGTTCCAGTTGGGTGAGCAGCAGGGCGAATAAAACGAGAAAAAGGGGCAGGCGGAGTTTTAAAAAGCGCTTGCGGAGCGATTTGTCGTTGAAAAGCGCGTGGATTCGTTCAATGATTGCAGATGCCATGTTTGATCCTCTTACAGGTCTATAAGTTGCAGTATCCCTTTTCCTGGACAATGTCTCAAATGGCGGATGCGGGGCACTATTGCCGCCGGCATGCCGGCTTGTCAAGGGGTTTTTGAACGCAAGTGGCGCAATACGGCATCAATGTCTTCCGGCCGGTCCACGGCAAGGCTTCGTCGATCGGTAATCGCCACGTAAATGGCGATGCCGTTTTCAAGCATTCGCAATTGTTCGAGTTTTTCCATCTGTTCAAGCCGGCCTTGCGGCAGGTTGACAAAACGGTCCAGGGCGGCCCTCCGGAATGCATACAGACCGATATGGCCTAGATAGAAAGCGTGCTGCGGATCCCTTGCATGGGGAATCAGGGCCCGGGAAAAATACAGCGCCCGGCCGTCGGCTGCCAGCACCACCTTGACCCGGTCCGGGTTTTGGGCTGCTGCCGGGTCGAGCCGGTGGGCCAGGGTGGTCACCGCCACGGAGGGTGCGGCAAAGGGCCGGACCAGTTCCGAAAGCATCACCGGGTCGAGCAGGGGTTCGTCGCCCTGGATGTTGACGACCACGGCATCATCGGCGATCTGAAGCGCCACGGCCGCTTCGCGTACCCGGTCCGTGCCGCTGTGGTGATCGTGTCGGGTCATGATCACCGGCACTTCATGGGAGGCGGCGGCATCGGCGATGCGCTCGTCGTCGGTGGCGATGGCCACGCCGGAAAGCTCCGGGCATGTTGCTGCGCGTTCATAGACGTGTAAAAACATCGGCTTTCCGGCAATATCGGCCAGCGGCTTTCCCGGAAAGCGGCTGGAGCCGTAACGGGCCGGGATAATGCCGTAGCAGGGGGGAAGCGTTGCAGCATTCATTGCGAAACCTTTGCTTGGCGGTGATCGGATACGGGGCGCAGCCGGGGGCGAATCCGGCGGCAGGCCTGTTCGGTGCCGCCCTGGCGGGCGGTGATATAGGCCCGGGCGGTTTGCCGGATCGATTCGCTGTCCGGAGGGGTGCGCATCTGCCGGATTAAGCGGTCGGCGGCCTTCTGCCGGTTGGCCACTTTTTCGACCAGGCCCTGGCGGAATATGGACTCGCCGACCCAGGAAAAGTTTTCCCAGTACGGGCCGATAACGGGCACGATGCCATAGGTCAGCGGCTCCAGGAAGTTCTGTCCGCCCAGCGGGGCCAGGCTGCCGCCGACGAACACGGCGGTGGCCGACGCATAGGCCTTTGCCAGTTCGCCGAAGGTGTCCCACAGGATAACCTCGCCGGATTTTGCCGGGGTCGCCATTTCAGAGCGCCGCCGCCAGGCCGTCGGCGCCACTTGGTTGAGTAACGACCGCCAGTGCTCTATCCGGTGCATGTGGCGGGGAAACAGCCCGATGACCGCATCGGGGCATTCATGCCGGATTTTTTTTAACATTTCCTTGATATCGGCTTCTTCTTCCCGGCGGATGGAGCCGAGGACCAGAAAATCAATCCCCGCCGGAATCAGCGGGCTTTTTTTTTTTGCGGTAGCCTCCGGCGAAAAAGAAATGCGATCGAACTTGATGTTGGGCATCACGGAAACCGCGTCTTTTCCGAAAATTTCCGCAAACCGGGCGGCATCCGCTGCAGAGATCGCCAGGACGCTTTCCGGCCGGATTTTATAAAGCATTTTTTTGAATCGGCGGTATCCGGCCAGGCTGTTTTTGCGCATCCGGCCGTTGACGATATGGACCGGGCATTTGCGGGCGCGTAACGCATACAGCAGCCCCGGCCAGATTTCGGTTTCCAGAAGGACCACGAGTTTGGGGTTTACCTGTGCGGCAGCCGCTTCCATCAGCGTCGGCCGGTCAAAAGGGCAATAGGCGGTGGTGATGTGACAGTGTGGATTTTCCGCCGTTATCGCTCGCGAAACCTTTTCGAGGATTTCCATGCCCTGACGGGTATTGGTGGTGACCAGTATCCGGGTCGGCCGGGCAGGCGACAGTTGCCGGATCAGGGTTTCGCACAGGTAGGCTTCGCCGCCGGAAGCGGCCTGGATCCATAAGTCCGCCGCCGGCAGATCGGATGTAAGCCGCCGCTGATCGTAGCCGTCTTTTAAGCGGGCATTGGCGCGTAACAACGGGATTGCCAGCCGCCAGGCGGCATCATAGAGGCGTATGGCTGCAAAATTGACCATGGAATCGCTGTCTGCTCCGAGTGCATTTGAAGGACGAAAGCAATTGTCCCCGTATTACAATAAAATGGCGCCATGAGCAAAATATAAAATACGACCTTCTACGGAATTTCACGGTATAAGGTTTACGGTTTGGGTCTAAAAATCAAATTGTTATATTTTTGCCCCCCGTAAAGACCCGGAAGAAGTTGCTTTTGGGCTCGGTCTCCCGGGTGAAAGCCGGAAGCCGACAGCAGGATGCGTGATGTTGTGTCAGTCGGCCCCAAAAAGCCGTGCCGGCGGTAAAAGACCAACGGTCCTTTAGCGCCGGCACGCGGCGATTTGATGTTGAATAAAATTTTTCTACATCTCTACTTAATCGACTGTCGGTCTCGGCAGAAGGCCGGCGCGTTCGACGATTTCGGCCACCTTTTGCTCCCACTCGATGGCCATGATATGAAAGCCTTTCACCCCATCGAGTTCCTTTAATCGCTGGATGGTTTCCACGCAGATGTTGATGCCCTCCTCGGCCTGTTTTTCCTTGGGCACGTCCGACATCCGTTTGACCACCTCGTCGGGGACATCCATGCCGGGCACCCGGTTTTTCATGTACTTGGCCATGCCCGCGGATTTAAACGGGGTCACGCCGGCCATGATGTAGGCCTTTTCCGTCAGCCCCCGCTCCCGGGCCTGCCGGATCCATTCCTCGAACTTTTCCAGGTTGTAGATGCACTGGGTCTGGATAAATTCCGTGCCGGCTTCAATTTTTTTGGCCAGCCGCGGCACCCGGATTTCAAAAGGATCGGCAAACGGGTTGGCCGCCGCGCCCACAAACATCTCCGGCGGGCGCTTGATTTCGTCGCCGCCCAGAAACTTCCCTTCGTCGCGCATCTTGCGAACGGTATACGCCAGTTGCATGGAGTCGAGATCGTGGACGTTCTGGCCCTGGGGGTTGTCGCCGAAGCTCTGGTGGTCGCCCGACAGGCACAGTACGTTGTAAATGTCAAAGGAGGCCGCGCCCAGGATATCGCTTTGCAGGGCGATGCGGTTTCGGTCCCGGGTGACCATCTGCAGGATCGGCTCCAGGCCCATCAGTTTCAGATGAATACAGGTGGCCAGGCTGCTGGTGCGCACTACCGAGGTCTGGTTGTCGGTGACGTTGATGGCGTCCACATAGCCCCGGAGCAGTTCGGCCTTTTTCTTGATGGTCTCGGGATCGCTTCCCCGGGGGGGGCCGCATTCGGATGTGACGCCCAGGTGTCCGGCGGCCATGACCTTTTCGAGTTTGCTCGGCGTTTTCGCGCTCATATCTGCACATCCTCCCTCTCAACTTGTCTGGGTCCGCCCGCACGGTCGGTGGACCAGTCCTTGATCTGAAACAGCTTTTCGTAGAGATCGAGCCGGTCGATCGCCTGGAGGCGATCGATGATAAGTTGCCACGCACAGTCGAGTTCCTTGTTGATTTCGCATTTGCCCTTGGATGAGCCGCCGCAGGGGCCGTTTAGCAGCCGTTTGGCACAGCGCGAGACCGGGCAGATGCCGCCGGTGTAGGCCAGTATGCACGAGCCGCAGGCCTGGCAGCGTTCCGTCCACAGGCCGCGCTGTTCGGTAACCCCCAGAAAGCAGGTGTTGACCC
This sequence comes from Thermodesulfobacteriota bacterium, assembly GCA_051745395.1. Classification (GTDB taxonomy): domain Bacteria; phylum Desulfobacterota; class Desulfobacteria; order Desulfobacterales; family Desulfosalsimonadaceae; genus JBNJEA01. The sequence goes on from JBNJEA010000003.1 coordinate 10,990, forward strand.
CCGGAAAAACCGGTGTGGAATGGTATTTTTCCGCCGTAAACTGGATGCCCACGCCGCAGGCAATGGAAACGAAAGCGTCGTATTGGTCGGCAATATCTCTGATTTCTTCCAGGTATTCGTGGTCGCACTGGCGTTCCAGGGTCCGTTCGTCGATCTGGACCTCGCGGCCCTGGTTTTGAAAATACATCCGCAGGGCCGAGGCCAGGACACCGACTTCTTTTTTGCCGCCGGCTTCGCAGACGGTGACACATTCGTTACAGCCCAAAACGAGGATCTTATCGGCATCCCGGACATATTCAATGATTTCCTCGACAGGCTTTTTATCCGCAACTATCATGGGTTTCGCCTCTCTCCAGCATTTGTGGTTATATCGTTGTTCATGCGATGATCAATCTATCGGACGACGAGAATCCGTCGATAACAATCGATCATGCGGCCTGTTGGTTTTTCTTTTTCAGCGGGTTGGGCCCGAGCCCCCGAATCTTTTCGTCGATTTCCCTGGCGTACTTGACAAACAGGGGCGCATCGCTGGAAGACAGGTTATACATCTGCGCCCGTTCGCCGTCGAGCCCGATGCTGCTTAAGGTCTGCTGGACCTGCTCCACGCGTTTTCGGGCCCGGATGTTGCCGTATTTGTACTGGCATTCGCCCTCCATGCAGCCGATAACGCAAACCCCGTCGGCGCCTTTTTCAATGGCGCGCAGCATGTGGGCCACATCGACTTTGCCGGTGCAGGGCACGCGGATGATTTTTAAACTCGCCGGGTAATTCAGTCGCATCGAACCTGCCAGGTCCGCGGCCGAATACCCTCAGAAATTGCAGCAAAAGGCCAGAATCGTCGGATCGAAAGCCTCTGTCATTTTTCCCCCTCCAGCAAGGCATCCACCTTGCTCATGATTTGATCATCGGTATACCATTTCAGCTCAATTGCCTTGGCCGGGCATTCCGCAGCGCAGGCCCCGCATCCCTGGCAAAGCGCATCATCGATTTCACTGACGCCGTCCTCGTTGATCTTCGGCACCCCATAGGGACAGGTCCGCACGCAGATCAAACAGGAGGCGCATTTTTCCGGATCGACTTCCGCGGTGACCGCAGAAAGGGTCAGGTAGGCTTGCGACAGCATGGCGGTGGCCCTTGATGCAGCCGCCATGGACTGGGCAATCGATTCGGACAGCAGTTGCGGGCTGTGGGCCGTGCCACAGAGGTAAATACCCTCCTTGGCCATTTCAACGGGCCGCAGCTTCACGTGGGCTTCGATGAAGAAGTTTTCCGCATTGCGGCCGAGTTTCATGATATTGGCCAGTTCCTCGGTGTCGGCGGCCTCAACGCCGGCGCTTAAGGCCAGCAGGTCCGTGTCTACGGCGAGTTTGCGGCCTATGATGTGATCGGTAAAGGTTACAGTGATGGCGTTGTCGCCGGATTCGGCCACAGGCGGATCGTCGGGGTCAAATCGGAAAAAGATCACCCCCAGCCGGCGGGCCTCGGTGTAGTAGTCTTCCAGAAGCCCATAGGTGCGGATGTCGCGGTAGAGGATATACACCTGGGTTTCCGGGTTGAGTTTTTTGATGTGGATGGCGTTTTTGATGGCACTCTGGCAGCAGACCCGGGAGCAGTTCGGGTTGTCCTCGTTTCTGGAGCCGATGCACTGAATCATCACCACCTGGTTGACATCATCGACGGCCCCGTCTTTTTCGAGTTCGGCGCCGAGCTCGATCTGGGTCATCACGCGCGGATCGTCTCCGTAGAGGTACTCGGTCGGCCGGTGTTCGTTGGCGCCGGTGGCCATGATGGTGACGCCGTGGTCGATCTTTCGGCTGGTCATGGCGTCGCCGACAATCATCTCGGTCTGGAAGTTGCCCTTGAAGCCGGAAAAATCCACAATCACGGCATTGGTTACAATCTCGATGCCGGGATGATTCTGCACCTGCTCGACCACGCCGGCCACGTATTGCCCGATGTCATCGCCCTCGATGGTTTTGGTCAGCCGGTTGGCCAGGCCGCCGAGCTCGGCTTCTTTTTCCACCAGGGTGACTTCAAAGCCCTGGTCGGCAATACCGAGTGCGGCATTCATACCCGAAACCCCGCCGCCGACGACCAGCGCCCGCTTGTTGACCGGGATCTGCCTTTCATGCAGCGGCTCCAGGGAAGCGGCCCGGGCAGTCGACATGCGCACCAGTTCCTTGGCCTTTTCCGTGGCCGCCTCGGGGTTGTCGCCGTGGACCCAGGAATCCTGGTTGCGGATATTGGCCATTTCAAACAGGTACTTGTTCAATCCCACAGCTTCCAGGGTGTCCATGAAAATCGGTTCGTGGGTTTTGGGGGTGCACGAGGAGACCACCACGCGATTGATGTTGTGCTCGGCGATGATTTCTTTCATCTGGTCTTGGGCGTCCTGGCTGCAGGTAAAGAGGTTTTCGCCGGCATAGACCACGTGAGGCAGCTTTTCGGCGTATTCCCGGACGCCTGGCACATCGATGACCCCAGCGATGTTGATGCCGCAGTCGCAGACAAAGACCCCGATGCGGGGCGGCTCTCCGGCGACATCAATTTCCTCGGGCCGGACTAATTCTTTGACCCGGGAGTTTCGGGCCTCGGCCAGGTTCCGACCGGCCGCACAGGCCGCAGCCGATGCCTCGGTCACCGAGGTGGGAATATCCTTGGGGCCCTGGAAAATCCCGCAGGCGAAAACGCCGGGGCGGGAGGTGTTGACCGGCTGCATCGGCGAGGTCTCGGCGAAGTTGTAGTGGTTGAGATCAATGTCTAGTCGCCGGGCCGTCTCCATTGTGGATTCCGGGACCTGGAGGCCCACGGAAAGCACCACCATGTCGAATGCTTCATCTTCGATATTGCCGGCTTCATCGACGTAGCGCAGCCACAGGTCTCCGCTTTCCGGATCCGGCCGGACGGTATGGACCCGGGACTTGACAAACCGGACCCCCTTTTCCTGGGCGCGCAGGTAATACTTTTCATAGTCCTTGCCGAAGGTCCGGATGTCCATGTTGAAAATGGCGGTATCGAGTTCGGCCTCGGAATGCTCCTTGGCGATCGCGGCTTCCTTGATGGCGTACATGCAGCAGACCGACGAGCAGTAGCCGTTGCCGCATCGGTTGTTGTCCCGGGATCCGATACATTGGAGCCAGGCAATTTTTTTGGGTTCCCGGTGATCGGAAAGGCGCACCAAATGCCCCATGGTCGGCCCGGATGCCGACAGGATCCGCTCGAACTCGGAACTGGTCATGACATTGGGGCTGGACTCATAGCTGTAAATGTCTTCCAGGTTGGCCGGATCAAAGACATCATTGCCCGGGCACAAAATCATCGAGCCCACGTCGATGTCGCGGGTCTGGGCGGTTTGTTCGTGATCGATGGCATCGGCCAGACAGGCGCTGACGCACTGGTAGCACTCGGAGCAGATCCCGCATTCCAGACAGCGGTCGGCCTCGGTTTTGGCTTCGTCTTCGTTATATCCGTAGGAGACTTCCAGGAAATTGCATTCCCGGGCTTCCGGGTCCAGGCACTGCACCGGCACCCGCTCCTTGTGCGGTTCATTGATGACATCGGGCTTGTCGTATGTCCACTGCTTTTCCCGGCCCGCGTAGAGGTCTTCGCCGTTGATGTAGCGATGGATGCTTTCGGCGGCTTCCTTGCCGGAGGCCACGGCATCGACCACCGATTTGGGCCCATAGAAGGCATCGCCGCCGGCAAATACCCACTCCATCGATGTCTGCTGGGTGACCGGGTCGGCTTCCAAACCGCCGCGGGCGGTCATGGGGACGTTTTCGCCTTCCATATCGGCGGTATCGGGGGCCTGGCCGATGGCGAGGATGAGCGTGTCGCCGAAAAAGGCCTCACAGGCATCTTCGTTGAATTGGGGGTTAAACCGGCCGTTTTCATCAAAGACGGCGGTACAGGTTTTAAATTCAATCCCCGAAAACTTGTTGCTGTTATCGATAAAAAAGGATTTCGGCCCATAGCTGTTGACGATCCGGATATCGCTTTCCAGGGCTTCCTCGATTTCATGCTCCCAGGCCGGCATTTCCTCCCGGCGCTCCAGGCAGACCATGGTCACGCTTTCCGCGCCTTTGCGCTTGGCGGTCAGCGCCACGTCGATGGCCACGTTGCCGCCGCCGATGACGAGCACGTTTTTGCCGATGGGAACCTCTTTGCCCAGAGACGTATCGCGCAGAAACTCGATGCCCTGGAGCACGCCCTCGGCATCTTCGTTTTCAATGCCGAGCTTTCGTCCGCCGTGCAGGCCGGTGGCCATGAATACGGCGCTGTAGCCATCGGCCTTGAGGCTGTCAAAAGTGATGTCTGAGCCGAAGGTGACGCCGGTTTGAATTTCCACCCCCACGTCGCGGATAATGTCGATTTCGCGTTGCAGGATATCTGCGGGCAATCGATATTCGGGGATGCCGACCGCCATCATGCCGCCGGCCACGGGCAGTTTTTCAAAAACGGTGACCGGGTAGCCTTTCCGGGCGAGAAAATAGGCGGTGGAAAGTCCCGCCGGCCCCGAACCGACCACGGCGACTTTTTCGTCGCGCTTTTCTTCGGCGATGCCGGGCAGGTACTTGTCGTCCGATTCGTTTTCCCAGTCGGACAGAAAACGGTGTAGTTCGCGAATGGCCAGGGGTTCGTCGTAATCGCCTCTTGTGCAGACGTTTTCACAGGGGTGATGGCAGACCCGGCCGCAGACGCCCGGAAAGGGATGGGTGTCGCGGAACAGCTCAATGGCTTCCTTGTACTGGCCCTGATTGATTAAGGCGATGTAGCCCTGGATGCTTACATGCGCCGGGCAGGTGGCTTTGCAGGGGGCGGTGCCGCGCTTGTCGATGGCATAGGCCCCCGGAATGGCCTGGGCGTACTTTTTAAAAACCGCCTTCCGGTTGGAAAGCCCCTTGTCGTATTCATTGGGGACCTCGATGGGGCATACCTTGGCGCATTCACCGCAGCTCGTACACTTGGCCAGATCGATATAGCGGGGTTGCTGGTAAACTTGCGCCTTGAAATGGCCCGGTTGTCCCTCGAGCCCCTTGACCTCGGTATTGGTCAAAAGTTCAATATTTAAGTGCCGGCCGACCTCGACCAGTTTCGGTGAGATGACTCACATGGCACAATCGTTGGTGGGAAACGTCTTGTCCAGCTGGGACATGATGCCGCCGATGGCCGATGTTTTTTCCACCAGATAAACGTAATACCCGGAGTTGGCCAGATCGAGCGCGGATTGCATCCCGGCGATCCCTGCGCCCACGACCATCACTGCGCCGACCGGTTGTGTACGGTTGGCTGTGGCTTCCGCTTTTGCTTCCATTTATAATCTCCCTTGGTGATATCTTCGGCTTGTTTTGGATGGGATTGAACGGTTACCATTGTTCATGGGACAAAACAGCAAAAAACATTATAAACATCAAGAACTATTTTTTAAAGAATAAATGCGTCTCGGTTGTATCTTTTATATCCTCGTAAATTGGTAGGGATAAAGCGCCATCAATATCACGATTGAATTGTTTCCGATTTGCCGCAACGCAAAACATGGCCGCCGTCCACGGTATCATACAATATTGAGTGGACCGACTCTTCGAAATTCAAATATAGGTTTAAAAAAGGTTATCCGTTACTATAAACATCGGGGCGTGTCAATGGGATCCGGACAGGTTTGCCTCGGCGGTGAAACGGAGCCATCCCGGCCCGCGCGAAACGCCGCGAGTCGGATGGCCGGCGGTTGGTCCGGTCCGGCTTCCGTCACCGGGCAGCCGACGGCCGGTAGTGGGTCTTGAAACCGGCCGTCATGGTTTCGGTGATCTCGCCGTTTGCCGATCGTTTCAAAATCAGGGTATCGATGCCGGATTTTTTGGCCAGTGCAAGGCCTTCGTCTGCGCCCAGCACGGTAATGGCCGTGGCCGCCCCGTCGAGAAAGGCGCTGGAACGGTCTGCGCCGAAACTGACCGTGGTGACGCCGAGTACTTTTTCGGAAACCGGCTTTCCGGTTTTCGGGCTGAAGATATGATAAAACCGGTGGCCGTCAATAATGAGCGGCTGCCGGTAGTTGCCGCTTGTCGATACCCGCAGCGGTTTTTCCGCCGCGACAACCCCCCAGACGGAGTTTGTCCGGAGCGGATGCTGCACGCCGATGCGCCAGGGTGGATCGGCATTTTTACCGAAGGCTGCGATCTCGCCGCCGAGCTGGACCAAGCCGGCCTTTACCCCTTGTGCTTTTAAAACCGTAACAACGTGGTCGACGGCATAGCCCTTGGCCACCCCGCCGAAATCAAACCGGATACCCGCCTGTTGGAATTCGATGGCCCGTTTTTGCGGCCGAAGCGAGACCTTTTCAAAGCCCACCCGGTCCATGGTGCGCAAAATGTCTCGATCCGACGGGATTTGCTGGGCGTTTACGGCGTTTTTCCAGAGGCGTTTGACGGGCAGCATGGTGGGGTCAAAGGCCCCCTCGCTGGTTTGCCAGAGCCTTTTGCAAAGGGTTAAGAGCGCATGCATCTTTTCGGAAACCGGGATCGGCCCGGTTGTATGGGCATCGTTTAAGCGCGCGGTTTCAGTTTCCGGGGCATAGGGATTGAAGATCCGGCCGATGTTTTCAAATGCCGCCCAGCCGCTTGCGGCAATTTTTTTGGCCGATTGCTTGCCTTCCGGCAGCGCAAACCGGATCCGGGCAGGGATTTCATAGTAGATGGATCGACGGGTTTCCCACCAGCCGGATCGTACTTGCTCCAGTTCGAGGGGGCGGGTAGCCGTTGGTGAGTCGCCGGACAGGGCACTTTTTTGCCCCGTTTTGCCCATGTAGAGGCCATAGCCGATGCCGCCGATGGCGCAGGCAATCAAAACGGCAATCAAGGCCGGCCGGATCATGGAATGGGAGAATTTATGGACAGGCATGACAGCAGAAAAGCCGTTTTTTGTTTGGATTGGCTCGCATCTGTTGGGCCGTTTTCTATGGATGAACAAAAACAGGCACCAGAAAATCAAGCTGTAAATTTACCATTTTCCATTTGCCTTGACAAGGCCGTTGGCCGCGGCATAGGTTGTGGACTGGTTCAAGGGCGCAGGCGTTGGAGTCGACAGGTTTTCAACGCCGCGCCAGTGGCGGAAATTTATAGAGCGGCTTTCCGATATGACAGCGATCGTGGCAGTCGTCGGCGGCGGGAATACCGGCAAGACGACGGTGATTGAAAATTTGATACCGGTTTTACAGCGACGCGGCTACCGGGTGGGCACCGTCAAGCATGTGGCCCATAGCTTTGCACTCGATCCCAGCGGCAAGGACAGTTTCCGGCATCGGGCCGCCGGGGCCGAGACCGTGGTGGTCGACGCCAATGATGAAATGGTTATGTTCAAGGCCCTTGCCCCCCGGACAGACTCCGACCGGCTCGTCAACGATATCCTGTCCTATTTTACAGATGTCGATATTGTGCTGGCCGAAGGGTATAAAGGGGTTGGGGTACCCAAAATCGAGGTGTTTGGCGGCGAGGGGGAAACACAGCCGATATGCGCAGGCGATGCCAATCTGCTGGCCGTTGTGACAGACCGCCGGATCAACGCGGTTGTGCCGCAGTTGGCCACCGACGATGCGGCCGGCATAGCGGATGTGATTGAAAGGCTGATCCGATGAACCCGCAACTTTTTTTTGATTGCCAGCGCCGGTTTCTGGCCTATGTCGACGGCTTTGTCAGCGAAGACGGCAATGATAACCGGGCTGTTTTGTTCAAGAAAGACCATACCCTCCGGGTTTGTCGAAATATCGTCATGATCGCCAACAAGCTCGGCATGAATGAGCCGGAGCAGACGACCGCCCGGGTGACGGCATTGTTTCACGATATCGGCCGTTTCCGGCAGTATCGGGCCTACGGCACGTTCCGGGACGCACAGAGCGTGGACCATGCCGAACTCGGCCTTGAAGAAATCCGCCGCCATGATCTGCTGGCCGGCATTTGCGCCGAAAAAAAAGAATCGATCACAGCCGCCATCCGGGGACACAACCGCCTGGCTTTGCCCGATGTACCCGATCCGGGTTTTCCCGGGCTGATCAAGCTGCTCCGGGATGCGGACAAGCTCGATATTTTACGGGTTTTTGCCCGTCACTATGAAGAGCGAAAAGTCCAATCCGACCCGGCTCTGGAATTGGATCTGCCGGATGCGCCCACGGTTTCCGAAGAGGTGCTGGCTGCCGTCCGGGAAAAAGCCTCTGTTAAAATGGCTTGGATGCAGACCGTAAATGATTTTAAGCTGCTCAAGCTTTCCTGGGTCTATGATCTCAATTTTGAGCCCACCTGTGCCGCCATCGCCGAACACGGGTTTATCGACCGCATCGCCGCCACCCTGCCGCCGGATCCGGAGATTCGAAGTGTTGTCGGAAAAATCCACAGTCGTTTGCTTGCCGGCTCCAATGCCGGGCCTGCCTCGCCATTTTGAAACCCGATGGTATTGACGGGATCGAAAAATCGCTGTAAGAACAGGGAAATACATGTTTTGTTTCTGTTTGGTAGTACGCAAACCGTTTAATCGAATGCCGGGGATTTCAGCGAATGCGGTGGGGGTCCGGGGCATCAGGCGGTGGTTATGTTTTCCCGGTTCAAGGCTTCGTCTTTTTTCCTGACAGCAACCGTTGTTGCCGCAGGTATTGCCGTCTACCTGATGGGACTGCCGTTTTTCGATCACATGGAGTTGAAAACCATTGACCTGCGTTTCCGGGCCCGGGGCGAAATTCAAACCGGATCGGAGGTGGTGCTGGCGGTGATCGATGAAAAAAGCATTGATCGCGAGGGCAAGTGGGTCTGGCCCCGGCGCAAGCTTGCCAGTCTGGTCGACAAACTCTCTGAGGCCGGAGCCCGGGTAATTGCATTTGATATCGGTTTTCTCGATGCCGATCAAAATGATCGGCTGCAAACCCTGAAAAATATTGAGCAGAAATTAAAAGGCCTGGGCATCCGGGATGCGTCCCTGGATGCCTACATTGAAAAATTACGCGCATCTGCGGACAATGACCGGGTTTTGGCCGATGCCATCGCCGGTGCCGAATCCGAGGTGGTGCTGGGCTATTTTTTTCAAATGAACCGGAAAGCCACGGCCCACTCGCAGTCACAGCAAATCAGAGACCAGATCCAATCCGTGGACAGCTCCCGCTATCCCGTGGTCCGTTATGCATCGAAAGCCGCCCGTTCCGTGCCCTTTCTCAATGCCCATATGCCGGAAGCCAATATCGAACCCATCGCCGAAGCAACAAATTACAGTGGGTATTTCAACATGTTTGCCGACGAAGACGGCGTGATTCGATGGGTCCCCGGCGTTCTGGAGTGCCGGGATCGCCTGTATGCGCCGCTTTCCTTAAAGGCGATGGCCGCCTACCGGTCCGAACCCTTGTCGCTTCATATCGCCGATTACGGCATCCATCGCCTGCAGCTCGGTTCCCTGGAGATTCCCACGGACGAAACGGGGCGGATCATGGTCAATTACCGGGGCGGCGCCGGACAATTTGATCGTTTGTCGGTGACCGATATATTACACGACCGGGTGGCCGCCGAACGGATCCGCGACAGGATAATCTTTGTGGGTGCCACAGCAGTGGGCATTTATGATCTTCGGGTCACGCCCTTTGACAACGTGTTTCCGGGGGTCGAAATTCACGCCAACCTCGTCGATGCCCTGATGGCCGGCGATTTTTTGCACCAGCCGGCATGGGCGGCGGTTTTTGATGTTTTGGCCATGCTGGCCTGTGGCTTGTTTTTGGGGGTTGCTTTGCCCCGGGTCGGCGCGATTTCGGGTGCCGCATTGGCGCTGCTGCTCGGCCTTGTTTATGTGGGGGGATGCCAGTTGCTGTTTTTGAGGATGGGTCTGGTGGTTAATATCGTCTACCCCTTGCTGGTGATTGTCCTGGTTTACTCGGTTCTTTCGTTGGATCGTTACCTGGTGCAGGAAGGTCAGAAGCGTTTTATCCGCAATGCCTTTGCCACCTACCTGTCACCGGCGGTGGTCCAAGAGCTTATCGAATCGCCGGAAAAACTGGTACTCGGCGGTGAAAAGCGGGAAATCACGGCCTTTTTTTCCGATGTGGAAGGATTTACCTCCATCTCGGAAAAGCTCGACCCCGTCACCCTGGTGGAACTGCTCAACGAGTTTTTAACGGAGATGACCGATATTGTGCTGAAAAACGCCGGCATGGTGGACAAGTTCGAAGGCGATGCCATTATCGCCATGTTCGGCGCGCCCAATGCCCTGGAAAACCACGCCCGGGCCGCCTGTCAGGCCGCCATTGAAATGCAGGACCGCCTTGACGGGCTGCGGGCGAAGTGGGAAACGGAAAAGGGCGTGACCATCCGGATGCGGGTGGGGCTTTACAGCGGCTTTGCCGTTGTGGGCAACATGGGGTCCAAAAACCGGATGGATTATACCATGATGGGCGATACGGTCAACACGGCTGCCCGGCTTGAAGGGGTCAATAAATTCTACGGTACCTATGTCATGGTGGGGGAAAGCACCTATGAAGCCGCGGGGGATCGCGTTTTTGCCCGCGAAATTGATGCTATCAATGTGGTCGGAAAAACACGGCCGGTTCGGATCTACGAGGTTGTTGGCAGCACCGGTGCCGTGTCCGATCCCGTGCGGCAGGCGAGCCGGCTTTACGAAGCGGGGCTGCGGGCCTATCGCAAGCGGCAGTGGGCCGAGGCCATCACCTCTTTTGAGCAGGCCCTGTCGGTGCTGCCCGATGACAGGCCCAGCCGCATCATGGCCGAACGGTGCCGGCAGTACCGGGAAAACCCACCGGACACTCACTGGAACGGGGCGTTTGAAATGACGCGCAAATAGGGGGTCGGGCCATGGCAGCCGCGGCCGAAAATCACAGATCAGCATGCCTTCTGGGTCGATCATGTTTATGCTTTTTGCAAAGGGGGACAGGCATGAAACGTTGGGTATTGACAATTCTGTTTTGCACCGTTTTTGCCGGCTTCGGCCTTGCCGGGCCGGCGCAGTCCGGTGAGCTGGTGGAAAAATTTTCAAAAGGCTGCATCAATTGGGCCCAACGGGTGATCCGGGCCAACGGCACGGGCAATCCTTCCGCGGATAGCGCCAACTCGTCGGCGGCCCGGCAGCGGGCATTGCGCAATGCCAGGCGCAGCGCCTATCAAAACCTTCTGCAAACGGCCAAGGCCATGCAGCTGTCTGAGGCCAAAACCGTGGCCCAATACGCGGGAAACCGCGATGAGGTGTTGTCCAAGGTGGAGGAAATGTTGAAAAATGCCCGGGTCGAAGCCACCCGCTACCGGTCCGACGGGACGGTGGAAGTTGTCCGGGAAATGCCGCTTGGCGGCGCGTTTTCCCAATTGCTGCTGCCGGATGCGATTGTGCAGCTGGATATGAAAAAAATGGGCGATGAAACCCGGGAGGCGGACTCGCCGGTCTATACGGGCCTGGTCGTCGATGCCCGGGGCGTGGCCATAAAGCCGGCATTGTGTTTTAAAATTTTTGATGAAAACCGGCACGAGGTGTACGGGCCGGCCTACGTCAGCCGGGAATACGCGGTACAGCGGGGGGTGTGCGAATACCGGACCGAGATTTCCGATATCGAGGAAAGCAAGCGCGTCGGCGACAACCCCCTGATTGTCAAGGCATTAAAGCCCCTGGCGCCTGGCAGCCCGCATATCGTGGTCAGCAATACGGATGCTGGCCGGTTGCGCGGCACCGTGGATCACCTGTTTTTGCTGCGCAAGTGCCGGGTGATGGTGATTGCTGATAGACAGGCGGCGGAGGAGTAAGTTTGGGTGTGCGGTATGAGGTATAAGGTTTAGGGTATAAGGTTTGAGGTATAAGGTTTGAGGTATAAGGTGTGGGGTGTGAGGGAAAAAACGCAGTGCCTCAATCTCTGTGGGGAGCCGTAAAAACGACCATCTGGTGATCCGAATCGCTTCGGTAATGGACGAGCCATCGACTTATTTTTCTATTTTCGCGCCAAGCCGCCAAGAGCGCCAAGGATGGCTTTGAAACTTTGCGTCTTGGCGCGAAAATGTAGTGGCTGTTATCGCCGCAAGGGAAAAATATTTACAATCCCGCCTTGGCCTTGATCTCATCGGCCTTATTGGTTTTTTCCCAGGTAAAATCCGGTTCGTTTCTGCCGAAATGCCCGTAGGCGGCCGTATCCTTGAAAATCGGCCGCAGCAGGTCGAGATACTCGATCAAAGCCGCCGGCCGCAGGTCAAAGACCTCGTTGATGATTTGTCTTGCCTTGTTTTCGGAAATCTTGCCGGTATCTAAGAAATCCACCAGGATCGATACGGGTTCGGCCACCCCGATGGCATAGGCCACCTGGACTTCGCATTTTCTGGCCACCCCGGCGGCGACGAGGTTCTTGGCGATGTGGCGGGCCATGTAGGAGGCGCTGCGGTCGACTTTAGAGGGGTCTTTGCCGGAAAAGCAGCCGCCGCCGTGGCTGCCCTGGCCGCCGTAGGTATCGACAATGATTTTCCGGCCGGTCAACCCGCAGTCACCCATTGGGCCGCCGACTTCGAATTTGCCCGTGGGGTTGATGAAATACCGGGTATCGTCGCCGATCATCTCCATGGGCAGAATTTTTTTGATGACTTCCTCGATGACGCTTTCCTTGATCTGGTCATAGGAAACATCCGGGTTGTGCTGGGTGGAGATGACTACCGTATCGATGCGCTTGGGCCGGCCGTCGACGTATTCGATGGTGACCTGGGACTTGCCGTCGGGGCGCAGAAAATCGAGGGTGTTGTTTTTTCTCAGATCGGTCAGTTGCTTGGTCAGTTTGTGCGCATACAGAATCGGCATGGGCATCAGTTCGGGGGTCTCATCGCATGCGTAGCCAAACATCAGGCCCTGGTCTCCGGCGCCCTGTTCTTTGTAAAGGCCCTTGCCTTCGTCAACGCCCTGGGCGATATCCGGCGACTGCTTGTCAATGCTGGTCAGCACCGAGCAGGTCTGCCAGTCAAAGCCCATGTCCGAGGAGCAATAGCCGATATCCTTTATGGTTTCCCGGACGACTTCGGGGAAATCGACGGTGGCATTGGCCGTGATTTCGCCGGCGATAAACGCCAGGCCGGTGGTAACCAGGCTTTCGCATGCCACGCGGCACCGATTGTCCTGGGCCAAAATGGCGTCGAGGATGCCGTCGGATATTTTGTCCGCCACCTTATCCGGGTGGCCTTCGGTCACGGATTCTGAAGTAAAAAGATAGCTGTTTTCTGACATGGAGGTCTCCTTGTTTTGACGTTGTGGGTTGCGTGATTAGAAAGCTCTAAATTCGAATTTCGAATTTATCGAATCCTGCCCTTTGGGCTCAGATTAAAGCCGGATCCTCTGGGCCCGGGTTTTTACTTCGGATGAAGCATTGTATTATCGATCAGCCGGGTGCTGCCCACTTTTACGGCAAGCGCCATCAAGGCCGGCCGCTCGATGCGGGAGAGATCTTCTAACGTCTCCGGATCACAAATTGTAATATAATCAATTTCCGTATCCGCCGCTGCCCGGATAATATCTCCGGCCTGCTTTATCAGCGACGCGGTATCCCGTTGGCCCTCGTCCACCTGGTTTTGCGCCATGGTCAGGGCCCGGTAAAGCGTCAGTCCGGATTGCCGTTGATCGGCGGTTAAGTACTTGTTCCGCGAACTCAGGGCCAGACCGTCGGATTCCCGGACGGTGGGGCAGTCGATAATCCATGTGTCAAAATTTAAATCCTTTGTCATCCGGCGCAGGACCGCGAGTTGTTGAAAATCCTTTTGACCGAATACGGCGTAATCGGGTTTTACGATATTAAACAGCTTGGCCACAATGGTCATCACACCCTTGAAGTGACCCGGCCGGGACAGTCCGCAAAGATGCTCGGGCAGACGGGATTGCATCACATAGGTTTCAAAACCCGCCGGATACAGTTCGGTGTTTTCCGGAGCAAAGACCACGTCCGCCCCCCTGGCTTCGGCCAGGGCAAGATCGTTTTCAAGGTCTCTGGGGTATTGTTCAAAATCCTCTCCGGGCCCGAACTGGGCGGGATTGACAAAGATGCTGACCACCAGCTTGTCGCCGTATCGGCGGCCCTTGCTCATCAAAGCCAGGTGCCCGTCATGGAAAAAACCCATGGTCGGCACAAAGGCAATGGAAAGGCCTGCCCCCCGGACTTTTTCGGCCCAGGATTGCATCTCGGTTATGGTTTTGATGATTTCGATACCGCGTTTCCTCTGCCGTAACGCTTGAAAAAAACGATTACTTCAGTTTGTTCATTACCTGACCGGTGATTACTTTGGGGTAATAAAACGTTGTTTTGCGGGGCATCGTGTAACCGGCCTCAGCGATCTGCCGGACCTGTTCATTGGTTGGCGGATTCAGGATAAAGGCCACATCGTGCTCTTTTTGTTCCACCGAGGCCAGCGCTTCGTCTTCACTGCTCGTATAATCGATCAATGCCTCGTTGTCCAGGCTTTGCTTGTCAAAGCCCATCAGTTGCATCAGGACCAGGTTTGTCAAAACGGTCACATCAAGGCCCCTGAGCGGCGCGGCGATTGTCTTGCCAAACAGGTTTTCCATGACCCCGTCTTTTAGCACCAGGGCGTAATAGGCCGGCCAGTCTTTCATGGCCAGACCGATGATATGATCATTGCGATGGGCAATCATGGTCTCGTTTAGTTGCTGTTTGGCCTGTTGCGGATCGGTAGCGGCGCGGTCAATGGTTTCGATGTCGAAATATTGCCCGGCATCTTCCAAAAGCTGCTTGCGGGCATTTTCCGATACCTCCGGCAGCAGTCTGTGCGTGGGCAGGATGAGCAGTCCCGTATCCTCCACGGCACACAGATACATCATGATAAAATTGGCCGGGTGGTTGTCATCAAAATCCGGTGTGTTTTCCTTGACCCACTGCCGGTAGTTCAAAGCGGTTTCATAGCGGTGGTGCCCGTCGGCGATAAACAGCCGGCGTTGATTGAAGGCCGCCTGCACCTGCCGGTGAATGTCGGCGTCGGTGATGCGCCATACCTTGTGATGGTGGCCGGCGTCATCGGTGAAGTCCTCTGTCGGGGCCTTGTCGGCGATCGCGGACTTGAGGATGCCCAGCGCGTTGTCCTGGTCCGAATAGACCGAAAAGATGTGGCTGAAATTGGCATGACAGGCCTTCATCAGTTCCAGTCGTTCGGACTTGACTTTGGAAAAGGTCTCTTCGTGGGGCAGGATGACCCCGGCGTCCAGCGGCTCCAGACGGACCGTGGCGATGAGCCCGAAGCGGGTGATGGTGCTGCCGTTTAAATCAAAGGCCACGGAGGTGAAATACAAAGCCGGCTCTGTGTCTTCGATGAGCACGCCGTCGTTCTGCCATTGCTGAAAATACCGGGCCGCCCGGGTGTGGGGGTTGTCTTCGGCCGTGTCGGTTTCGGCGGGCAGGTTTTTGTCCAGCCGGATGACATTGTAGGGACTTTGATCATGGTAGGCGACCTGGGCTTCGTCGGAAATAATGTCGTAGGGCGGTGTCACCACTTCTGATAAGTCCCCGATTTTTTGAGGATTGTAACGGATTCCAAAAAACGGGTAAATTTTTGCCATGAGCATATTCCTTGCTAGTAAAATTATATAAAAATGGAGTCGTTTTTCGACAAATTAGCCGGTATGAGACAACTTACTATAACAAAAAGAAATTTGATGTCAACAGCTTTCTGTCTATATAATAGGACTAGGCAATGGGAAAGTGCTTACTTGAAAAAAGGCTTGACAACGAGTTTTGTTTATAATATGATTTCAGTCTATTATGAAAAAAGGCGTCTAATTACTCGAAAATACTACTATTTTACTGCCATTTCCGGCGAAAGTAAATTGTAAAGTTTTATTTTTTTTGAGAAGCGGCGGTTTTTGATTGTAAAATATTGAAATTATTTAAAATTATTACATATAAACTGATTTCAGGAGGGTTTTTCCATGAACGATGAATTTTCGGATGCGGTAAAGGTAACCAAAAATTATTACGACAGCGATGATGCGCATAATTTCTATTACACCATATGGGGCGGCGAAGACCTGCACCTCGGGATCTATGAATCCGAAGCCGACACCATTTTCGAGGCCAGTCGACGAACCATCCGGCACATGGCCTCCCGCTCGAAGCGTGTCAACAGCCAGGCTCGGGTGATCGACCTGGGCGGCGGTTTTTCCGGATCGGCGCGGTTTCTGGCCAAAAATTACGGCTGGCAGGTCGTGGTGTTGAATTTGAGTGAAACCGAAAACAACCGGGCCCGGAAAATGAACAAGGAACAGGGCCTGGATCATTTGATCACGGTCGTTGACGGCAGTTTTGACACCATTCCGTACCCAGACGAATCCTTTGACATTGTCTGGTCCCAGGATGCGATCCTGCACAGTGACAACCGGGAAAAGGTCCTTGAAGAGGCACACCGCGTGTTAAAATCCGGCGGGGAAATGATTTTTACGGATCCCATGCAGGCCGACAGTTGCCCCGAAGGGGTGCTGCAGCCCATTTATGACCGGATTCACCTGCAATCACTGGGTTCTCCGGGGTTTTACCAGGATTACGCCCAGAAAATCGGCTTTGAGGTCGTGGGCTTCGAGCCGCTGCACCCGCATTTGACCGAGCATTATGCCCGGGTCAAACAGGAAATGGAAGGACGGGAAGATGAGTTGGAAAAAGTCGTCAGCCGGGAATATATTGATAACATGAAAAAAGGCTTGCAGCATTGGGTTGACGGCGGCAACAACGGCTATCTCGCCTGGGGAATCTTTCACTTCCGGAAATAATCGCCTGCCTTTTTTCTGCTCTGTTTTCGTCGAATTTTCAGTATCTTAGTTTCGATATTCGGCAAAAAAGGGCAGACGAATATCTTTGGGGCGGGCAAGGAGTGTTTTGAAAATTTTTAATAATATTAAAAACTTAATTAAGGAGGCAACATGGCTGTAGATTTGGGACAAATGGCAGAACTTTTGATCGCCGGTAAAGTGGATGAAGTCGGCAAAATGACCGAGCAGGCCATCAATGATGGCATCGATCCGGATGATATATTGTCAAAGGGGCTGATTGCCGGAATGGACGTGGTCGGCCAGCGTTTCAAGGCTTGTGACATGTTTATCCCGGAAGTGCTGCGGTCGGCCAAGGCCATGAGCGCGGGCATGGAGCAGTTGCGCCCGAAACTGGCGGAAAAGGGCTCCAAAATGGCCGGCACCATGGTCATCGGCACCGTCAAGGGCGACCTGCACGACATCGGGAAAAACCTTGTGGCCATGATGTTTGAAGGCGCCGGCTTCAAGGTGGTCAATCTTGGCATTGACCTGGAAAACGAAGTCTTCGTGGATGCCGTCAAGGAACATAAGCCCGATCTGCTGGGCATGTCGGCGCTTCTGACCACCACGATGCCCAAGATGGGCGAAGTCATTAATGCCTTGAAGGAAGCCGGCATCCGGGACCAGGTCAAGGTTATGATCGGTGGTGCGCCGGTGACCGAGGAGTTTGCCAAGGAAATCGGCGCCGATGTGTATGGCGCCAACGCGGGCAGTTCCGTGGACAAGGGCAAGGAAGCGCTGGGACTGTAAACGACCGTATTTTAGCGGATTGTAAGCCGCGGCATGGACAGTCCCTGGCCCTTGACCGCGGCTTCGCTTTTTTGCCGGCGACCGGTTTGGATCGGACAGATCCAAGCGCGGCGCCAATCCGCAATGGACGAAATGGTGAACGGATCGCTTTGCGGCGGTCGGCCCAAACTTAGAAATACGGAAAAAAGCGCCTGACAGCTGTCAGGCCCATAGGAGATAGACCATGAAACCTGTAATGCCAGATATGCAACCGATGAACCAAACCGTACAGGAGACCCCGAGGTTTGAGGTCCTGACGGAAGATCAGATCGAGCAGATTTATTTTGCCGCCCTCGACGTGCTCGAAAGGGTCGGCTCCCGGGTCCATCACGACGAGGCCCTGGAACTGTTTCGAAACAGCGGCGAGGCAGTGGTCAGCGACGACCGGCGCGTCCGCGTCCCCGCCTCTCTGGTCGAACGCGCCTTGAAAAGCTACCCGCGCAAGATCACCTTGCAGGGCCGAAACGGCAAACGATCCGTAAAGCTCCAGAAGGATCACGTGTATTTCGGTACCGGCTCGGATCTGCCGTTTACCTATGATCGCAAAACCGGCGAGCGCCGGCGGACCACCTACAACGATGTGGTCAATGCCGCCAAAATCGTCGATTACCTGCCCAATTTCGACTTTTTCATGTCCCACGGCATCGTCGGCGATGCCCCCAATCCCCAGACCTATGACCGGCACCAGTTCATGGCCATGCTCGAGGGCTGCACCAAGCCGATGGTGGTCACCAGTGTCGACGGCGAGGGGCTGGAGGATCTGTGGAAAATGGCCTGCCTGTTTCAGGGCGGTGAGGAGGAATTCCGGTTAAGCCCCATGTTTGTGGCCTATATTGAACCGATCTCCCCGCTGACCAACGACGTCACCGCCGTGGAAAAACTTTTGTTTGCCGCGGAAAAGGGCATTCCGGCCATGTATACGCCGTGTCCGAGTTCCGGGGCCACCGCGCCGGCCACCGTTGCCGGCATGCTGGTCCAGTCGCTGGCCGAAACATTGCTGGCCGTGGTGATGTGCTATCTGAAAAAACCCGGCATGCCGCTGATCATGGGCGGGGTGACTACGGTTATGGACATGCGCACCACCACGTATTCCTACGGGGCACCGGAAATGTCGCTGGCCTCGGCGGCCAACACCGACATTTCCAAGTGGTTGAATTTGATCATGTTTTCCACCGGCGGCTGTTCGGACTCCAAAATGGTCGACGAGCAGGCGGCAATCGAATCGACGTTGAGCCTTTTGACCGCCTATCTGTCCGGCGCCAACTTAGTCCACGACGTCGGCTATATTGACAGCGGGGTCAACGCTTCTCTGGAAAGTCTGGTCATGAACGACGAGATCATGGGCATGGTCCGCCAGGTCGGCAAGGGGATCAAGACCGATGACGATCACCTGGCCCTGAAGGTCATCAACGAGGTGGGGCCCGGCGGTGAATTCGTCACCCACGACCACACCTATGAACACTGGCGCGACTGGTTTCTGCCCAAACTGATGGACCGTTCCGACTGGGAAACCTGGAACGCGGAAGGCGCCCAGACCATGTCGGACCGGGTCAATGCGGAAACCCAGCGGATCCTCGATACCCATGAGCCCGCCCCCATCGACGAGCAGACGAAAAAGGCGCTCAAGGAAATCATCGACGCCGCGGAAAAGCGGCATTCCCAGTAATGAAGACCGCACCGGAAATGATTTTAATCCGCGAACTTTTCACCGCATAAGCGGCACACAATATGGAGAGGCCAAACAAGGAGAATCCATTATGACCTTCAGGACCAATTATACCGTAAACAAAACCCCCCGGTTTTCGTTGCTTTCCGAAGACCAGAAAGAGCGCATATACCGCGGGGTCATCAAGACATTAAACGACACGGGCGCAGATGTTCACCATGAAAAAGTCCGTGAACTGCTGGCGAAAAACCGATGCAAAGTCGACGGCAAACGGGTGCGCATTCCGCCGGAAGTCGTCCGGGACGCGCTTTCTTCCCTGCCGCCGACCACCACGGTCTACAGCTGGGACGGCAATGAAGAGATGTGCTATGTGGAGGCCGGCGGCCGCAGTTATTTCGGTCCGGGCCCCACGCCGCCGAATTTCATCGACCCCGATACCCTGGAGCGCCGGCCGTACCAGAGAAAAGATGCCACCACGGTGGCCCGGGTCTGTGACGTGCTGCCCAATATCGGCTACGTGCAGTCGCTGGGCTCTATTGATGACGTCACCCATGCGCTCTCGGATGTCTACGAGTTTGCCGACATGATCCAAAACACCCGGAAAGTGGTCATGAACTGGGCGTTTAACGAAGACAACATGCGGGATTTGCACCGGATCGGCATCGTAATGGCCGGCGGGGAAGAGGCCTTTAAACAGCGCCCCAACTTCATCCATTACAGCGAGCCGATTTCGCCGCTGACCAGTGATGAAACGGCCATCGGCAAATGTTATTACTGTGCCGAGCACCGGATTCCGCAGGTCTATACCCCATGTTCCATCGGCGGCGCCACAGTGCCGGCCACCCATGCCGGTCAGTTGACCGTGGCCATGGCCGAATCCATGGTGGGCGTGGTGGTCTCGCAGTTGCTCAACCCGGGCACGGCCATCATCATCGGCGGCGTGCAGTCGATTCTCGACATGCGGCGGACGATTTATTCCTACGGCGCCCCGGAACTGGGGATAATGAGCGCGACATTTACGGAAATGCTCAACTACGTCGGCCTGCCCATGTATTCCACGGCCGGCTGCACCGATACCAAGAAGATGGAGCTGCAATCCGGCATTGAAGCCGCCTTTTCCATCCACATGGCCATGCTGTCCGGCGCCAACTTCGTCCACGACAACGGCTATACCGAGTCCGGCATCACCGGCGACGTGTTCCAGACCGTCATGGACGACGAGATCATCGGCATGAGCCGGCTGATCTGCGGCGGCGTCGAGGTCAACGAGGAAACCCTGGCCGTGGAGGAAATCTGCAACGTGGGTCCCGGCGGCCATTACCTCTACGAAGACCATACCATGAAGTGGTTCCGCAAGCATTACCAGCCCACGCTCATGGACCGCAACAGCTATGAGGACTGGGACGCCCAGGGCCGGTTGAGCATGAAAGACCGGATCGTGAACAAGACCCGCGATATCATCGCCAATTACGAAGGACCGATATCCCGGGTGCCCGCCGATGCCCAGAAAGACATCGGCAAGATCCTCGATGAGGCCGAAGAACGGGTCCGTTCGCAGCCCAAGTAAGGCAAGAAATATCAGTTGATTCAGTAGGTTCGAAAAGCCTGTGAATGCGCCGGCCGGCGCTTCCAGGCTTTTCGAGCATCAAAATGGACAATAAGTATTATAAATTTTTGAAATTACAATAAAAAATTTTCAATAAACCAATTTTTTAAATAATATTAAGTATTTTGGGCATTTTCTCATAAGCGATGCCCCTCTATACAGGAGCTTTTGCAATACCGATGAAAACACAACAGGCGTTTGATCCCGGCGCCGGCCAGCGCAGCGCCCGGCGCGGGAGAGAAAGTAATGTCAATTATGTCGTGGGCATCGATACCGGCGGCACCTACACCGACGGGGTGCTCATGGATTATCATTCCCGGGAGGTACTGGCTTCTGGCAAAACTTTGACCACGAGAGAAGATTTGACCCAGGGCGTGGTCTCGGTGTTGAAGATGCTAAACATTTCCGACCCGGCACGGGTCAAACTGGTGGGGATATCGTCGACTTTGGCCACCAACTCCATTGCCGAGGGCAAGGCCCGGGACGTCGGCTTGATCCTGATCGGATACGATCGGGAACTGGTCATGTCCTTCGGTCTGGCCGACAAGCTGTCCACCCCGTATTTTGAATTCTTTGCGGGCGGCCACACCTCCCAGGGCGAAGAACAGGCCGAACTCGACACCGATGCCATCTGCGACTGGGTCAATGAAAACAAGGACCATGTGGATGCCTTTGCCATATCGAGCTATTTCAGCCCGCTAAATCCGGCTCACGAATCGGCGGTCTACAAGAAACTGCGCGATATCTGCGATCACCCGGTGGTCCTGGGCCACCAGTTGTCCACCAACCTCGATTCCATCAAGCGGGCGGCCACGGCGAGCTTAAACGCCTCGCTGGTGGCCGTGATGCAGGAGTTCATCGATGCGGTCAAATCGTCTTTGAAGGCCCGTGACATCCATGCCCCGCTGATGATCGTCAAGGGCGACGGCTCGCTGATGCCCTACACCGATGCCGAGGAAAAGCCCGTGGAAACCATTTTGTCCGGCCCCGCGGCCAGTTCCATCGGGGGGCTGTTTTTCTCGCGGCAAAGCAACGCCTTGATGATCGACGTCGGCGGCACCACCACCGACATGGCCTTTATCGAGGAGGGCCAGGTCACGGTTTCGGATTCCGGCGCGCGGGTCGGCGAGATCGAAACCGCGGTCAAGGCGGCCCGGATCCGCACGGCGTGCGTGGGCTGCGACAGCCGGATATCGTTTGTAAAAGGCGGGAAAACCGAGGTCGGCCCGGACCGGGTGGTGCCGTTGTCGCGACTGGCGGCCCAGTACCCCCATGTCCGGGACACCATTTTTTCGCTGAAGGTGCGGGAAACCAACCTCTGGAAGCCGGCCGATATTTTGTTCTGGATGCTGCACAAGCCGGTAAATCCCGAGGAAATGGGCATCACCGACGCCCGCCACGTGCAATTGTTACACCTTCTAAACCAGGGGCCAGCCAGTTTGACGCAAGTTCTGGAAGCCACGGGCACCCATCACAGCGTGCAGTTGAATGCCGACGCGCTGTTCCGGCAGGGCCTCATCGAGGAGGCCACGTTGACGCCGACCGACCTGCTTCACGTCAACGGCCAGATGGATGCCTGGGATGTGGATGCGGCCCGTTTTGCCGTCACCTGCGCCTGCACCATCCATGAGCGCGATTCCAAGACCTTTGTCAATGATACACTGGATCAGATCGTGGCCATGATGGTCGAGGAGGCCGTTATTTTCCTGGCCGGCCAGACCGAAGGCACGAAACTGCCGGAAGCTGTTGACGGCCAGTGGGGCCGCTGGCTGCTTGATGAATCGATTAACCGCAACAACGCGCATTTGGCGGTCAACATCTCCAGCCGGTTTCCCATCATCGGCATCGGGGCGCCGGCCAATATATTCGTCAAGCGGGTGGCCGAAACCTTAAAGGCCCCCTTTGTGCTGCCGAAGCACGCCCACGTGGCCAACGCCGCCGGCGCAGTGGCCGGATCGGTGGTCACGGAAAAAGAAGCGATCGTTTACGTGCAGGAATCCGGCGACAGCCATGCCTACGTGGTTCAAATCGGCGACGGGCAGCGCACCAGTTTTAATGAATACGAAGAGGCCCAGGCCTATGCCCGGAAGAAAGTGGCGAAAATGGCCGCCGAACGCGCCGAAAACGCCGGGGCCAGCGACCCCCAGGTCAAGGTTGTCGTCAAAACCGAAGGCGCACTCGAGCGCATCCGGGCCCGGGCCGTGGGCAACCCCCGGCTGTCGGAGCAGTTTGGGGCATAACGGGCTGAAAAAGCGCTCTATTCCGTCGCGGCGGTATTTTTGCAGAAAGGAACTCCGGAATTGGCGGCGCTGAGGCACTGAGGCACTAAGGCACTAAGGCACTGAGTTTATTTAAACCTTATACCTTAAACCCCAAACCGTAAACCGTAAACCTTGAGTTCCTTTCATTGCTTCAGTTGATGAGAAAAAATGGTCAATTGTGAATTGTCAATGGTCAATGAGTAAAACGGAGCATCGGATGATACTGCAAGATCGCATCATCAATATCCTGGAAGCAAAGGCGCTGGACTACGAGGTGCGTGCCCATGAGCCGGTCTATACCAACCCGGACATGGCCGAGGCACTAAGTGCCACCGAGGGCGAAACGGTCAAGTCCCTGGTGCTGGCCACCAAAGAGGGCGAAATGATTGTCATGGTGCTGCCCGGCGACAAGAAAGTGGACTGGAAAAAAGTGGCGGCCGCCGCCGGCAGCAAGAAGGTCTCCTTTGCCAAGCCGGAAGCGGTGCTGGAGGCCGTGGGGTGCGAGGTGGGCTGTGTGCCGCCTTTCGGACATTCGACACCGCTTTCGGTCTACATGGACCCAACATTGACCCGGCTGCCCCATGTCTATTTCAATCCCGGCGTACATGACAGGTCGTTTAAAATCCGGGGGCAGGACCTGTCGCTGCTGTGTAATCCCGTGTACGTGGATTGAACAAAAAAATCCGGAAAGGTCCATTTGTTTCATGAGCCAAAGAACGAGCAACTATATATAAGAGGCAATTTATGAAGCGTGAGTTTATCATTTCAGCGGTCGGGCGAAATGTGACCGGCATTGTGGCCAAGGTTTCCCGGGCGGTATACGAGTGCGGGTGCAATTTCGAGGACTCTACCATGACGCTGCTCGGCGATCATTTTGCCCTGATGATCCTGGTGACGGCCGCGGATGAAGAAATGAGCCGAAACCTGGCCGCGGCCTGCGACCGCCTCCAGCAGGAAAAGGATTTAAATGTGACCCTGTTTCCGGTCGACGGCGACGACAAGGCCGGCCGCACCGCGCCTTCGGAGCCCAATTACGAGATCCGGGTCAAGGGCGTGGACCGCATGGGCATTGTCTATCGGACCACGCAGATGCTGGCCGCCAAAAACATCAATATCGTGGAGCTCGAAACCCGGCTGGAAACCGATAAAGACGGCAAGCCCAAATTTACCATGCGCACTGCGGTGGCGGTGCCCAGGGAGGTCGACGGGGAAAGCCTGCGCAAGGATTTGAAATTGCTGGCCGAAGATATGCAGGAGATGATTTCGCTGACCCGGATATAGGCACTGTAAAACGGGAAATAATGATCTTACAAGCCCATGGCGACGATTAAAATCCATCCATTAGACGTGGCGGTTCATGCCCGCAGGGGCGAAACGGTCCGGGATGTTCTCTTCCGGGCCGGCGTCGAACTCGACACGCCCTGCAACGGAGACGGCATCTGCGGCAAGTGCCTGATCTGCGTGGAGTCGCCGAAAAACGTGCGGCCCACAACGCACAAGGAAATCACCGATGAGCAGATGGCCGATGGCATTCGTCTGGCTTGCCAGCTCGTGGTCCATACCGATATGACCATCCGGCTGCTGTCGGAGTATGCACAGGATGAACACCGGATTCTCGAAGGCGAGCAGGACCCGGGGTTTTTCGAATGGACCGCCGGTGCGGCCGATGATGCCGCAGCGGTGCGCCGGAAACCGGAAAGCGCGGCAGCAGGACTTGCCATGAAGCCGGCGGTTGTGCTTTTTGAAAATGCGGGCAAAATCGGCTGCCGTTATGAAGACGGCAGCCGGGCGTCTCTGCCGGCGTTTCGACCGGGCACATCGGCAAAGGGGTTGGCCATTGACCTGGGCACCACCACGCTCGTGGCCTCTCTGATATCGCTGAAGAGTGGAAAGGATCTGGCCACCACCTCGAGTTTAAACCCCCAGGGCCGGTTCGGCCACGACGTGATCCGGCGCATCCAGCACGGCTCGACCCCGGAAGGGCTCCGGGAGTTGACCGATATTGTCCGGGAGGGGATGTATCGCCTGGTGGAACAGGCCTGCGAGGATTCCAAGATTTCCTGTGATGAAATCTTAGACGTGGTCATCGGCGGCAATACCACCATGGTGCAGATCGCCGCCGGCATCGACCCGGCACCGCTGGGCCAGGTGCCGTTTACCGTGGGCGTTGAAAGCGGGTGCTGCTTTTCCGCCGACCAATTCGGTCTGCCGGTTCATCCGTCGGCCCGGGTTTACGTGCCGCCGATTGTTCATGCCTACGTGGGCGCCGACATCAGTGCCGGTTTGCTGGTTCGTCCCGATTTTTTCAACGGGGATGGCGTCATGTTGTTCGTCGACATCGGCACCAACGGCGAGATGGGACTGAGTGCCAACGGCCACTGGCTAATGACCGCCACGGCCGCCGGGCCGGCGTTCGAGGGCATGGGCATTTCCGCGGGGATGCGGGCCCGGATCGGGGCCATTGAAGCCGTGACCGCAGAAGGCGATGACCTGCAAATCCATACCATCGGCAATGTCGAGCCGGAAGGCATCTGCGGCAGCGGCATCATCGACCTCACAGCCGCTTTGTACCTGAAGGGGGTAATCGATGCCTCCGGGCGGATGCGCAAGCCGGGCGAAACCGAGGGGCTGGCCCAACCCCTGGCCGACCGTCTCGAAGACCGCGACGGTATTCCGGCGGTCCGCCTGGGCAGCGGGGTCTATTTCACCCAGCAAGACGTGCGCCAGGTCCAGTTGGCCAAAAGCGCCATCCGGGCCGCCATGGATATATTGCTCGAGGAAGCCGGGGTCACGGGAGATGAGCTTGAGCAGGTGGTTATCGCCGGCGGTTTCGGGTATTCGCTCCGGGCGCAAAACCTGGAAACCATCGGCTTGATCCCGCCGGGTTGCGCGAAAAAAGTGTATTTTGCGGGCAACACATCCCGGTTTGGTTGCGTTTGCATGCTGAAAAACACGGATCAGCGGCGTTTTTTGGAAGACCGCATGGCCGGTGTCTCGCATGTGACCATCGAATCCCGGCCGGATTTTATGGAAAAATATGTGGAGGAAATGGAATTTCCGGAAAACACGAATCTATGAATATGCAGACCGATGATTTAAACAACGCCTTCGGCGTGGACACGGCCCATCCCCGGGTCGTTATTGCCTGCCGGGTGATGAAAACCGAACTCGACGCCCTGGTGTCCGCCGATGCCCCCATTGAAATCCGGTATCTCGACCAGAATCTCCACCGGAGCCCGGAGCGGATGCCGGCGCTGATTCAGGCGCAAATCGAGGCCGTGTCCGGTTATGCCGGCCATATCGTGCTGGGCTACGGATTGTGTTCCAACGGCATCGTGGGCGTTTCCGCCGTCAGGCAATCCGTCTGCGTCCCGCGGGTCCATGACTGTGTGGCTTTGATGCTCGGTTCGCGCAAGGCCTACCAGCAGGCGTTTGCCCGGCGTGCCGGCACCTATTACCTGACCGCGGGCTGGGTGGCCGAGGAAAAAGATCCCCTGGGGATGATGGAAAACGAATACGCGCCGAAACTGGGACGCGAAACCGCTGAATGGGGCATTCGCGAAGAGCTCAGGCATTACACCCACATTGTTTTAATCAACACCTATGGCGGCGATATCTTGCCGCTGCGGAAACGGGCCAAAGCCAACGCCGAATTTCTGGACAAAACCTATGACGAAATTTCCGGTTCCAGCGCATATTTTCAAAAGATCCTGTACGGCCCCTATGACGGGCCGGATTTTGTCTGCATCCAGCCCGGAGAGGCCTTTGCGCAGAAATCGTTTATCGGCTAGAGGGGCTGTTTTCGCCGGAAACGCTTTGGAAATAAAAAAACAATTTTAAATTAAATACTTACAATTTTAACAAAAAGGAGTGTCACCATGATTATTGTAGGCGAGTTGATCAATTCCAGTCGAAAGGCCATAAAAGCCGCCATTGATTCGGAAAATGTCGAAGAAATTCAAAAAATTGCAAAAGATCAGTACGACAACGGGGCCGATTATATCGACATCAATGCCGGTACCTTTGTGGGCAAGGAAGACCGCTACATGAAGTGGCTGGTCGAAACGGTCCAGAATGTGGTGGAAACGCCGTGCTGTATCGACAGCCCGGATCCCCAGGTGATCGAGGCCGCCATGGCCCTGCACAAGGGCACGCCGATGATCAATTCCATTTCCCTGGAAAAGGAACGCTATGACGCGCTGCTGCCCGTGGTGGCCGGTACGGACTTAAAAGTTATTGCCCTTTGCATGAGTGACAAGGGGATGCCGGAAACCAAGGATGACCGTCTGGCCATTGCCAGCGATCTGATCAACAACCTGGTAAAAAACAACGTGGCCCTGGAAAATATATACGTGGACCCGCTGGTGCAGCCGATTTCGACCAATGACAGCTACGGCATCGAATTTGTCAACGCCATCGAAGCCATTATGACCGAATTTCCGGGCGTGCATACCATGTGCGGCCTGTCCAATATTTCCTACGGCCTGCCCGAGCGCAAGCTGCTCAACCAGGCCTTTATGGTCATGGCCATTTCCAAGGGGCTCGATGGCGCGATCATCAATCCGCTCGACCGCCGGATGATGGCCAATATATATGCCGCCGAAACGTTGGCCGGCAGAGACGAGTTTTGTTCCAATTACCTCATGGCCTACCGGGAACAGAAACTGGCCATGGAATAACCATCAAGTTTCATATCACAATACAGATGATCCCTGTAAAAACCCCTCTGTCGTGTAGGGGGCTTCATTGATACGCTTCGACGAGGCAGTGTCAAAAACCCAATACAGGGGCATCCAAATCTAAGGAGGAAAAGATTATGTCGTTTAAGGTACTTGTCAGTGACAAGCTCGGTGACGCCGGGATTCAGATTTTTGAGGACGAAAAGGATGTGACGGTTGATGTCAAGACGGATCTGACCCCGGAGCAGCTAAAGGAAATCATCGGAGAATACGATGGGCTGGCCATCCGCAGCAACACCAAGGTGACCGAGGAGCTGCTCGAAGCCGCCGAAAAACTCAAAGTCATCGGCAGAGCCGGCATCGGGGTGGATAACATCGACGTTGAGGCCGCGACCAAGCGCGGGGTTTTGGTCATGAATACCCCGGGCGGCAACGTGGTTACCACGGGCGAACACGCCATTGCCATGATGATGGCTTTGACGCGCAATATCCCCCAGGGCACCATGTCGCTCAAGGAAGGCCGGTGGGATAAGAAAAAACTCCAGGGTCGGGAAATCATGGACAAGACCCTCGGCGTGATCGGCTTCGGCAAGATCGGCTCGGTGGTGGCCAAGCGGGCCCGCGGCTTGAAAATGCGGGTCATGGTCTATGACCCGGTCGTCACTCCGGAAAAAATTCAGAAGGCGGGCTGCGAAAGCGTCACCCTGGATGAATTATACGCCAGCGCCGATTACATCACGGTCCATGTTCCCAAGATCAAAAAGACCACCAACATGATCGACAAAAAGGCCTTTGAAAAAATGAAAAACGGCGTCATGTTTATCAACTGCGCACGTGGTGGCATTGTCAATGAAGAAGCTCTTGGCGAAGCGCTGAAAATGGGCAAAGTAGCCGGCGCGGCCCTGGATGTCTTCGAGACCGAACCACCGCCGGCCGATCATCCGCTTCTGGCCATGGACAATGTCATTGTCACGCCCCATCTCGGCGCTTCCACGGCCGAGGCCCAGACCAACGTGGCCGTGGCCATTGCCCGCCAGATCAATGATTATTTGATAAATGAAACCATCACCAATTCGGTCAATGTTCCCTCGGTATCCGGAAAGGCCCTGGAGGAATTAAATCCGTTTTTGTCGCTGGCCGACCGGTTGGGATCCATGCAGGCCCAGCTTGTCGAAGGCCACATCAAGGAAGTGGAAATCGATTATGACGGCGATTTTTCCGACCTGGATTTGACACCGGTGACCACTTCCGTGTTGTGCGGTTTGATGGAGCCGCTGGTCATTGATGATGTTAACTCGGTAAACGCGCGCTATCTGGCCAAGGACAAGGGGATCAAGGTGCTGGAATCCTCCAGTGAAGATGCCCAGGAGTTTATCAATTTAATCACGGTCCGGGTCAAAACCACCAAGATGGAAAGCGTGGTCTCCGGCACCTTGTTTGGCAAAAGCGATCCCCGCGTGGTCAAGATCAACGATTTCCGCCTGGAAATGCGGCCGGAAGGCTACCTGACCCTGATCCACAACCTCGATATTCCCGGTGAAATCGGCGGGATCGGCACGGTGCTCGGTGAAAACAACGTCAATATCGCCCGCATGACCGTGGGGCAGGAAGCCGTTGGCGAGGGGGGGCGAAACATTGTGTTTTTGCGCACCGATACGCCGTTAAACGAAGATATCCTTGCTAAGCTGCGGGATATGCCCCAGGCACGTTCCGTGATTTACATGGAGTTATAAGCACGGCCGGATTGACTGAGTCACTTTTTCAAACCACCGCGCCGTAAACAAAAAAAACGCCCGGCGATCATAAGAGATCGCCGGGCGGTTTTTTATAGATAAGGATGCAAGAAGAGCGGGAAAAGGAAGGATGTGTCCGGCAGCGACCCGTCGCCGGGGCGCTGCCGGCGTATATATTTACCCGGCCATCCGGTCTACATTATCGAGGTACAAATCGATCATCTTATCGTGGTCGTCCTCGGTAAGTTCCCCGGGTAGCCGATCTTGCGCATATTGGGTGGCCGCATCGACCATTTCGGCCAAAAAGGTTTTTCTGGCCCGCAAAATCTGACTGTCTGCCTTTTTCTTTTCCATCTCCATGAGTTTTTTGCCTTGTTTTTTGGCATCTTCGATCATCTGCTGTTTGGTTGTTTCGCCTTCATCAATGATGCGGGCCTTGATTTTATCGAACCGGACAGCGCTTTCTTCGATCTGGCGCTTGGTTTCAGCAATCATATCCTGCATCTGCTGCTTTTTTTCCTCGACTTCGGCAATTTCCTGTGCCACTTCGTCGCGCTGCCCCTGTAGAAAAGTCTTTAACGGTTGACGAAGGAAACGATACAGCAGGTAGACCAATATGGCGAAATTGACCCACAGCATGATCGTATCGTAAATGGGGCGCCATCCGGGTTCATCTGCGGCAAGGGCCGGTACAATGCTTAGATGCAGAAACATCCCGCAGAAAAGGAAAAAGATTGTGATTCGGTATAAATGTCTGATTTTAACCACGGGAAACCCCCCGGTCCAGTATTTTTTCCATTATGTTCACCGCCAGCGTCTCGGACTCCGTTTTCAATGATTTCCGGGCTTCGGAGAGTTTACGTTCGATTTCCTGTTGGTTTTGGTCCCGGATTTCGGCAATTTCTTTCCGGGTTTGCGCCATTATCTGTCCGGCTTCCTCGGAACCAATGTTTTCCCGTTTTTCTCTTTCTGCCCTGGCTTCCCGGACGGCGGCCTGTTCTTCTTCGTCCATCTGCCGTTTCAAGTCCTGAAGCTCGGTATCCGATTGCTTCACCGAAGATTCCATGTTTCGGATATATTCGGTACGTTCCCGCATAGTGGCCTGCAACGGCCGTATCATGATCCGGTTTAGCAAAAACAGAAAGATCAGAAAGGAAACCACCTGCAGAATCAGGGTTTCATTGATGCTGATAAGGGCTATGTTACTGACAATCTCCATTGAGGGCCTTTCTTGTCATACTGAAATGGTATTCGAGGCAGGTCCAACCCGCACCCCCTGCCATTCGAAATAATTGGATAGATGGTAAGAACCCATCCATAATCATGCCCTGCCAGGCGAAAATATGAACCTAAATTTAAAATGAACTTTGTTGTCGAAATCCCCTTTTGCTACAAAACGAACAGGAGCAGCAGGGCGATCACGAGCGAGTAAATGCCGGTTGACTCTGAAACCGCCTGGCCGACGAGCATCGTCCGGGTCAACAGGCCGGCTTCATCCGGCCGGTTTCCGATTGCTTCGCATGCCTTGCCGCCAACGAATCCTTCGCCGAGACCGGGCCCGATCGCCCCTAAGCCCATTGCGAGTCCGGCTCCCAGAAATGCCGCTGCCTGAATGATATGTGCGCCTTCAATTGCCATTTTAATTTCTCCTTATGGTGTTGAATGAACTGATAAAATCAATAACGTTCCAGAATATATGATTATATTACAAAAATAAGGACCAGTGAAATCACCAGTGCATATATGGCCGTCGATTCGGCCACCGCCATCCCGACCAGCATGATGCGGGTCAAATCGGAGACGGCTTCTTCCCTGCGGGCAATCCACTTTACGGCGTTTTTTCCCGTGTAACCGATGCCGATGGCGGGGCCGAGGGCCCCGATACCGGTGCACAGGCCCGCGGCCAGCAGTGCGGCCGGCTCGGAAATGCTTTGTGCTTCGGGAAATCCCCTGAAAAGCAGAACAAAGCAAATCAGCAATCCGTATATGGCCGGTGTCTGAGTGACGGCCTGGCCCAGGAGCATGATGTTGGTAACCGGCGTGACGGCCAGCGGTTGCCGGGCAACGCCCTGGCAGCTGCTTTTGGCTACAAGGCCCCCGCCCAGCCCGGAACCGATGGCCCCGAAACCGGCGGCAATCCCGGCGCCTATCAAGGCGGCCCAGGTCGGTGATACCGCACGGCCGGCAAAATTGGTAAACAGCAGGATAAATGCGGCAACCAGGGCGAATATGGCCGGGGTCTGACATACAGCCGAGCCGATCAGCATATTCGTCGTCAACCGGTTTTTCATGGCAGGCTGGCGGGCGATGCCCGTGCAGGCTTCGCCCGCGGGAAAACCCGCTCCCACGCCCGCTCCGATCGCCCCGAAGCCCATGCACAGTCCGGCACCCAGCAGGGCCGAAACAATCAGGATGGATTCGGTTGAGAAAGTGGAAAACAATAAAACCATTGCCACCACAAGGGCAAATATTGCCGCGGATTCGGCAATGGCCTGACCGACGAGCATTACCTTGAAAATGTCGCCGGAAAGTATCGAATTGCGTGCAATTGCTTCATTGGCTTTTCCCGCAGCATATCCTTCCCCCAGGGCGGCCCCGACCGCTCCCAATCCCATGGCCAGTCCGCCGCCGCCGAATGCCGCCACCTTTATCCATGTCTCGATATCTATTGCCATAATTTAATTTACCTGTACTGCGATGTATACCAGCGTGAGCATTGTAAAGACAAAAGCCTGGATTGCCCCGATGAAAATGACGAAAAACAAGTTTAAAAACGGGGGAAGCACCAGGCTGAAGGTCAGATAGGATACCACCAGGATGATGATCGAGCCCCCCATGATATTGCCAAACAGACGGAAAGAGATGGAGACCACTTTTGCCAGTTCACCGATGATATTCAATGGCGCCATGAAAAAGATCGGCTTGAAATAGTCCTTGGTGTATTCTTTGATTCCTTTGTGTTTAATGCCGGCGTAATGGGCAATGACAAAGCCCATTATCCCCAGGCTCAAGGGGGTGTTTAAATCGTTTGTCGGCTCGTGCATATGGGGGATCATGCCGATCCAGTCGCAAAACAGAAGGAACATGAACAGCGCGATGATCAGCGGGCCATATGTTCGGGCCATATCCTCGCCCAGGGCGTCTTCGGTCAGGGAGTAGAACTGAAAGACAAACATTTCCCCGATCGACTGCAGCGGGCCGGGGATGAGTTTGCGATTGCGGGTGGCGAGATAGCCGAAAACCAGAAGACCGATGATGACGATCCAGGTCATCAGGACGACATCAAGGTTAAAGGTCATTTTATAGCCGGACAGGTCAACGATGAGTTGGTGTATTCTTCCGAGATCTTCCATAACGCACTAATCATCCGCTCTTTTAAGGGTTGCCGGAAAACAGAGTTTAAGCACTTGTTCAGCTACAATCAGGAATTGGATCAGAAACACACCGCATATGGTGGCGGCTAGATTGAATTGATCCATCCGGATGGCCATGAAAAGCGGAACGGCAAGGATTATATAGCGTGAAAAAATGGACAGTCCGGATACGACGGTCGCCTTTTTCCGGGAAACACCGATCCGGTAAGGCAGTGTCATGCCCATGGCAACGAAATTGACGATACTGAAGATGCTGCCCAGGATAAATCCTTTACCCAGCGGTTGTTTTGCCATCAGGATCAGGGCCAGACCGACAGAAAGCGAAACGGACATGGCCAGGGAGCCATATTTTTTCTGTGTCTGTCGGATTTTTTCATACGGATCCATTATCCCGGTCCTTTTTGGCGTCCCTTCCGGTTTCTTTTTCCCCGTTGGCGGCCGGTTCCATAATTTCCATGATTTGCCGGTAAACCACCACCCCGCCGCCGATAATGCCCAAAAGGATGAACAGGGCTGTAAAAATCCCTTTCGTTTCCAGCCAATTATCGGCCACGCGGCCTATAAACAGACAGAAAAGAATCGATCCGGCCATGGTCAGCCCGAGTTGGGCAACGATTTGAAGGTGTTCGGTCCAAGGCTGATTCTTTCTGTAATTGAAGTATTTTTTGGGTGCCATATGCGTGCGCCTCAAAGGTGGAGTTAATTAACAGGCCGATATGGGATCGTCAAGCTATTTTTTTTGTAATTGCCTGTAAGAATTGTATTCTTTTGATCCATCGTCCATTGTTTTTGCAAACAAATAAGGATACGTTTGCGCTATGGGTTAAAATTGTAAGAATAAGATTGAATATATGGACATTATCGCTGATTTTCACGGATAAAGCGAAATTTCGATCCCTGATTCGATATCGTATCGTCCGTGCCGGCCCGGATTCCAGGCATTTTTCTTTGCCGGGGCGTTGATGATTCTCGTTGTCCGTGCGAAACGGGCTGAAGCCGCCTGTTGCTTTTTTCCGATTTCCCGTGTCATTGTCCGGAGATAAGATGTTTGTATATGAATCAGCAGCCTTTGTCGATCGCTTACAATTATTGAATCATTGAAAAAAAGGACGCTATTTCATGAAAATGATTTGTCATCGCAGATTTTGGCGGACCGGATGCGGGATGCTCTGTGTGGGGGCGCTCTTGCTGTTTGCCGGTGCTGCCGGGGCAAAGAGCTTTAAGGTGGGGTGTTACAATGTGGAAAACCTGTTTGATCTCAAGGCCGCCAACACCGAATATCCGGGCTATATCCCCAACACAGAGGCGGGATGGAACAAAAAAATGCAGGCGATAAAGACCGATCACATCGCGCAGGTGATCCGTGATCTGGACGCCGAGGTCGTGGCCCTGCAGGAAGTCGAATCGCCGGCCGCGCTGGAGCGATTGCAGAAAACGCTTCAGCAGCAGTCGGCGGCCTACCCGTATTGCGCCATTGCCGATGAAAAAAACACAACCGTTCGATGTGCGCTGCTGTCGCGTTACCCGATCGCCGAAAAAAGCGAAGTTGAGGTGCCGGGAGATTCCGCCCGCAACATTTTGCGGGTGGACCTGGATGTAGACGGCTGCCCGCTGATTTTGTTTGTCAACCACTGGAAGTCCAAAACCGGTCCGGAAAGCCGTCGGCTGGTGTATGCCCGGGCGTTGTCTGCGGTCATTGAAGCGTTAAATCCCGGTACCGATTATCTGCTGGTGGGCGATTTTAACAGCAATTATAATGAATTTAAAACCATCCGGGCGCAGCCGGATTTAAACGACACCGGCGGCCGCACCGGCATTAACCACGTGCTGTCAACCGTCGAAGACGGCCGGTTGGTTGCCGAAAAACAACTGATGGCGGCGGGAAAAAGCCAACGCCTTCACTATAACCTCTGGCGCGAACTGGTGCCGAAGCGCCGCTGGTCGGTCAATTTTTTCGGCCGGAAGCAAACCCCGGATGCCTTTTTGCTGCCGGCGGGCCTCTATGATGAAAACGGCATCGCCTATCTGGACAATTCCTTTGACAAATTCGACCCCCGTTATTTGTTTGAAAACGGACGCATTTACCGGTGGCAGCGGACGGAAAAGGGGCGCGGACGGCATCTGGGGCGGGGGTATTCGGACCATCTGCCCGTATACGCCTGTTTCACCGATGCACCGTTTCAAAAACGAAAAGAGGGGGCCACCTGCCGGCGACGGCCTGTTGACGCCACCATCGCCGACCTCTATGATGCCAAGGCCGGGGCGGTCAATTTTCGCCTCCGCCGGTGCATCGTCATTGCCAAACGCGGGAAAAACGCCGTGATCAAGCAGAAAGACGGCCGGGCCATTTATGTTTACAAGGCCGCGGAAAAACTGGAAAAGGGCCGGATTTATCACCTGACCGTCAAGCGGCTGTATCGGCATTACGGCAATTTTGAGATCAAACAAATCGATTCGGTGGTGACCATCGGCGAGGCCGGGGATCCGGAGACCTTTTATCTCCAGGACACCGAGCGCGATTTGGGTCGGCGCGAGCTGGAAAACGAGGTGATCGACAGGGTTTCGGGCTTTTACCGGAACGGGTGGTTCCACTACGGCGACGGGCGGAAAATCCGGTTGTATTTTTCGGACAAATCCCTTGCGCCTGAAAAATCCGGTCCGATTCTTTTGTCCAATGTCCGGATCGGCTATCATCGCCACCCGGAACTCGTGGTGGAAACCGCCGATCAGATACAGGCGGCCCAAACGGACTGAAACGCTCAATTTAGGCCGAAATCGCTCAATTTGACCCCAAACGCCTGACGGAGCATTTAAAATGACATATGTATCGCAAGACCAAGCCGCTTCGGCCATTGTCGGCATCGACATCGGATCGGTCACCGTGGCCATGGTGACTCTGGCGCCCGACAAGACAGTGGTGGACCGGGCGTACGCCTTTCACGGCGGAAAAATTTCGGAAACCTTCACCGATATGCTTTCGCAATTCGATCTTTCGGCCGTCACCGCGGTGGCGGCCACGGAATCGACGCCGTCGGTGGTGTGCGCCGATGCGCGCTTCGACAACCCCATCGCCATTATCGCCGCTGTCCGCCATTGCCACGGCAGGGTGGGCAGCGTGTTAAACGTGGGCGGCGAGCAGTTCGGACTGCTGTTGTTTGACCGGGAAAACAACTACCGGGGCTACCGCACCAATACCTCGTGTGCGGCCGGCACGGGCAGCTTTTTAGACCAGCAGGCCGGCCGGTTAAATCTTTCCGGTATTGCCGCGCTGGCCGAAACCGCCGCATCCAATCGCGGCGAAATCCCCAAGATCGCCTCGCGCTGCGCCGTGTTTGCCAAGACGGACTTGATCCACGCCCAGCAGGAAGGCTACAGCATTGCCGAAATCTGTGACGGCCTGTGCCAGGGGCTGGCCAAAAATATCGTCAATACGCTGTTTAAGCATGAAACCATAAATACCCCCCTGATTTTTTCCGGCGGGGTGGCCCGGAACCCGGCGGTGGTGCAACACATTGGCGATCAGATCGGCATCGATATTGTCGTTGACGATATGGCGCCGTTTTATGGCGCCATGGGCGCTGCGATTTCCATGATGGAAGAAGCCGGCCTGCCCCAGAAACCCCGGTCGATCGACCACCGCCCGCTGGTGCAGTCGTTTTCCGAACAACGCGCCTACGGCCACGAGCCCTTGCAGTTGCGCCATTCGGATTACCCGGATTTTGCCGCCGAATCGTCCTATGAATTTACGCCCGCTGATGCCGTGGGGAAAAACGCAAACGAGGCCTTCGAGGCCCCGGCGGTGGAAGTCGATGTATACCAGTCTTTGTCTGTCGCCGATACCGTGTCGGTTTATCTGGGCATCGACATCGGATCCACGAGCACCAAGGCCGTCTGGATGACCCCGGACCAAAATGTGCTCGCCGGCTTTTACACCCGCACGGCCGGCCGCCCGGTCCAGGCCCTCTGCGGGTTGTTTGCCGCCATGGACGATCTGGTGGCTGAACGCGGCATCGATTTTTCCGTCATCGGCGCCGGCAGCACCGGTTCGGGGCGAAAGTTCGTGGGCAAGCTCATGGGCGCCGATGCGATCATCGATGAAATCACCGCCCATGCCCGGGCCGCTTATGCCCTGCATCCGGACGTGGATACGATCATTGAAATCGGCGGTCAGGATTCCAAGTT
This sequence comes from Thermodesulfobacteriota bacterium, assembly GCA_051745395.1. GTDB lineage: Bacteria > Desulfobacterota > Desulfobacteria > Desulfobacterales > Desulfosalsimonadaceae > JBNJEA01. Next base: position 48,074 of record JBNJEA010000003.1, read on the forward strand.
CACCACCCTGCGCCAGGGCGGGGTGACCTTTTCGATCATGAACACCGTGTGTGCCGCCGGCACCGGCAGCTTTATCGAAGAGCAGGCGGAAAAGCTCGGCTGCCGGCTTTCTGATTATTCGGAGCGGGCCGAACAAGTCTGCGCCCCCGTGGCCAGCGACCGGTGCACCGTTTTCATGGAGCGAGACATCAACGACTACCTGGGCCGGGGCTACGGGGTCGACGAGGTGCTGGCCTCGGCCTTGCACGCGGTGCGGGAAAACTATCTGACCAAGGTGGCCGTGGAAAGCGCCATCGGCGACGTGGTCTGCTTTCAGGGGGCGACGGCCAAAAACCGCGCGCTGGTGGCCGCATTTGAACAACGGCTGAACCGGCCGATTCATGTGTCGCCTTTCTGCCATTTGACCGGGGCCCTCGGCGTGGCGCTGCATTTGGCCGACGAGGCCATCGGCCGCAGCGCCTTCCGCGGCCTTGGCCTGTATAAAACCCGGATTCCCGTCCGCTCCGAGGTCTGTGAGTTCTGCACCAATCACTGCAAGATCACCGTGGCCGACATGCCCGACGGTCCGGTGGCCTACGGCTTTTTGTGCGGCCGCGATTATGACACCCGGCATTTTGTCAACAACAACCGCTCCGGTTTTGACTTATACAAGGCCCGGAAAAAAGCGCTTTCGGTCCCCCCGGCGCAAAACGCCGGCAGCGAGGTGACCATCGGGATCCCGGCCGGGCTCTACATGGTCGAGGACCTGTCGTTTTGGGTTGATTTTTTCCATCAGCTCAACGTTTCGATCCAGACCAGCGAAAGCCTCGCCGACCCGGTCAAGGCCGGCAAATCAGGGGTGGGGGCGGAATTTTGCGCCCCGATCACCGCCATGCACGGCCATGTGCAATACCTGCTCGACCGGTGCGATTACGTGTTTTTGCCCCACTACCTGGAAAACAAGGACAAGGACCCCGGCGCCCGGCGCCAGTACTGCTATTATTCCCAGTACATGCCCGCCCTGGTGGCCACCATGGATGCGTCGCGCCGCAACCGGATCATTTCCCCGGTTATGCGTTATCTCTACAATGTCTTTCATGTCCGTCTCGAGCTGTACCGGGCGTTGAAGGCGTGTTTGCCCCACCACCCAAACTTTTTCGAAATCGCCATGGCCTACGAGCGGGCCCAGGCCAGAAAAACAGCCGGCATACGGCAGTTGCGAAAGGTTTACGAACAGGAAAAAACCGGGGCCAAAGACCTTTCCGTGATGCTGCTGGGCCGGCCGTACTCGGTGTTGCCCCGGAACATGAACAAAAACATTCCCGAAATTTTTGCCGCCCTGGGCATCAAGGTGTTTTTCCAGGACATGCTCGATCTGGATACAGCCGACGTGGCCGATATCGAGCCGTTTTTACACGAGCTGCACTGGAACTATGCCGCAGACATTTTAAAGGCGGCCCGCGTTGTTTCGGAAACCGACGGGGTGTACCCGGTGCTGGCCACCTCGTTTAAGTGTGCGCCCGATTCGTTTATCCGGGACGTGTTCAAGGAAATCATGGAGGCGGCGGGCAAGCCGTATTTGATCCTGGAACTCGACGAGCACGGCTCGAGCGTGGGCTATGAAACCCGGATCGAAGCCGCGGTGCGGGCGTTTCGAAACCACCGGCACCGGGAGCGGGCAGACGCCCTGGCCGACTACAGCCGGATCAATCCCCGCAAGACCCGCGAGCTTTCCGGAAAAACCGTGGTGCTGCCCAACTGGGATCCCATCACCTGTCCGTTTCTGATCGCCAATTTGCAGCGCGAGGGCATTGATGCGCGCCTGATGACTGAAACCCCGGATACCATCAAGCGCAGCATGCGGCTAAACAGCGGCCAGTGCATCCCCATCAACGCCATGGTCCAGGAATTTGTCGAATATGTGACCCATCAAGGCCTGGATCCGGCAAAAACGGTGCTCTGGATGGGGCATTCGGAAGTCGCCTGCAATATCCGGCTCTATCCCTACCAGCTCAAGAAAATGATCGAATCCTTCGGCCCGGAGATGGCTAAGGCCGGCGTGTATACCGGCACGGTGGCCTTTACCGATATCTCCATCCGGGCGGCGGTAAACGCGTATTTCGCCTACATGTTCGGCGGGCAGATCCGGAAAATGGGCTGCAAACTGCGGCCCTACGAGGTCAACCCGGGCGAGGTGAACCGGGCCATTGAAGACGGCATCGCCATACTGGCCGAGGCCTTTTCGGGGCGGCGCAGAAAAGACGACGCGGTGGCCGAGGTGGTTTCCTTGTTTGAACAGATCCCGGTGATGCCGTTCAATCGCCCCAAAGCCGCCATCTTCGGCGATCTCTACGCCCGGGATAACCCGGTGTTTAACCAGGATCTGATCGCCTTTATCGAGGCCCACGGCGGTGAGGTGATCACCACGCCGTATACCGATTACGCCAAGATGATCGCCAGCGCCTATTACAAGAAATGGTTCACCGAGGGCAAATATTTCAGTGTCGTGCTGTCCAAGACGCTGCTGACGACCATGATGCACCAGGAAAAAGCGTATTACCGGATGTTTGAAAAAGTCCTCGGCGAGCCCGAGCCGGTATACGATACCCCGCCGAAGCAGATCCTGTCCGAATTCGGCATGGTGGAACAAAACACGGGCGAGAGCCTGGACAACCTTTTAAAGATCTACTACATCAAACAGCACCACCCCGAAGTGGCGCTGTTTGTCCAGACCAGCCCGGCGTTTTGCTGCCCGTCGCTGGTCACCGAGGCCATGGCCCGGGACATCGAAGACCGCATCGGTGTGCCCATTGTCTCGATTACCTACGACGGCACCGGCGGCGAGAAAAACCGCAAGATCATCCCCTACCTGAAGCTGGCCAAACCGCCGAGCGACCAGGACGCAATGGAGGCGCTGTAACGTTTTTTTCTATCCAATTCTTCTTTTCTTTGCCCCCTCAACCCCTTCAGGGCAGCCGTGTATTTTCAGGGAAGAAATCGGAGAAGTAGCGGCAAGTCAGAAGGCCGTGCCCCTTTGTATGGGGGGGGCACGGTTTTTTTGCTGATGGGCCCATAGCAAGACTTGTGACGCCTTATGCGGTTTGGGGCATCGAGCAGAGGGGGTGTGCCGGAATAGCGATTTCAAGATGCATAACAGCGGGGTTTTTTCGCCGGAGGACTATGGCAAGAAGTGCTCGGACCTAATCGTAACATGGAAGGAAATGACATCGCCCCCCAGACAATATTCGTTCCCTTTACAACGAAAATTTTGACAAAATCCGAGTGGCTTTAATATTTAATCATTATATGATCCTGCTTCGGCAAAATATTCTTCCCAGACAATTGTATTGCTCACCTATTCCCTGATCCCTCCCGCCGCCGCGGGATCTGTCCGGACTTTACTTTTTGTTCATATGGGCACTGGAAATAACCCCGGCCCACTTTTCCAGTAAGGGTGAACGAAAATGCAATGCCCAAAATGCCAGTCCGAGAACAGAGAAGGTGTTAAATTCTGTGAAGAATGCGGGGCAAAATTTGAAATTGAATGCCCCAAATGCAATGCCGGGATTCCTGCCGGAAAGAAGTTTTGCGGAGAGTGCGGCCACAACCTGCATGAATCCGCAGCGTTCCCGTTTTACTCCAAGCCCCATTCCTACACCCCCAAACATTTGGCCGATAAGATCCTGACCAGCCGAAGCGCCCTTGAAGGGGAGCGAAAACTGGTGACCGTCCTTTTTGCGGATGTAGCTGATTATACCGTCATGTCCGAGAAACTGGACCCGGAGGAAGTCCACGAGATCATGGACGGATGCTTCAGGATCCTTATGGACGAGATCCACAGGTACGAAGGCACAATCAACCAGTTCACGGGCGACGGAGTAATGGCCCTGTTCGGCGCACCCGTGGCCCACGAAGACCATGCCCTTCGGGCCTGCCATGCCGCACTGTCCATTCAAAAGGCATTGAGCGGATACGGCGAGAAAATCGCTAAAGAATACGTGGTTTCATTTGTCATGCGCATCGGCCTTAACTCGGGACCCGTGATCGTGGGGGCCATCGGCGATGATTTGCGCATGGATTACACGGCCGTGGGCGACACCACCAATCTTGCCGCCAGAATGCAGAGCTTAGCCAAGCCAGGCAGAATTCTTCTCACGGAGCACACATGCCGCCTGATCAGAAACTACTTTGACATCAAACCGATCGGGAAATTGGCAGTAAAAGGGAAAAAAGCACCCCAGGAAGCTTTTGAACTTGTCAAGCCCGGCAAAGCGGCTACCCGGATCGAAGCGTCTGCGGCAAGAGGTTTTACAAAATTCGTAGGCCGCAAAAATTCCATAATTGCCCTCATGGAGTCATACGAAAAGGTCAAAAGCGGTATCGGCCAAGTGGTGGGCATCGTTGGCGAAGCCGGGGTGGGCAAATCCAGACTCATCCTGGAATTCAAGAATCATCTGCCCCACGAAGAATTCACCTACCTGGAAGGCCAGTGTGCGCACTATGGCAACGCGATACCGTATCTTCCCCTTCTGGATATAGTGCGATCCTACTTTGACATAAGGGAAGACGAGCGGGAAGTCCCACTCAGAAAACGTATCAAAGAAACACTTCCCGGCCTGGAACAGGACCTTGAAGCCGCAGTTGCACCGATTTGTGACCTTCTGTCGCTCCAAGTCGAAGACAAGACCTATTTCCAGCTCGAATCAAAGGAGAGAAAAGAGAGGGTCTTTGAGGCATTGCGCAACCTGCTGAGCCGCATCAGCCAGGATCGTCCGCTGGTGCTGGTCATAGAGGATCTGCACTGGGTGGACAAAACCACCGAGGAATTCCTGGATTATTTCATTCGCTGGATGGCCGGCCTGAACGTCATGCTTGTACTGTTATACCGCCCCGAATACACCCATCAGTGGGGCAGCAAATCCTACTTCAACCGAATCGGGGTGGAGCAGCTCTCCCTTCAATCAAGCACCAATCTGGTGGCGGCCATTCTCGAAGGCGGCGAGGCTGCCCCGGAGCTAAACGAGATCATACTGGCACGGGCAGCGGGAAATCCTCTTTTTATGGAGGAGTTCACCCATTCGCTTCTGGAAAACGGCGCGATCCGAAAGGCAAAGGACCAGTACGTGCTTGCCCGTAAACTTTCCGACCTCCAGGTGCCCGACACGGTTCAGGGCATTATTGCCGCGCGAATCGATCGCCTGGAAGAGAATTTAAAAATCGTCATGCAAGTGGCTGCGGTAATCGGCAGGGAATTTTCGTTTCGCATCCTGCAGGCCATTGTGGGCATGCGCGAGGAGTTGAAAAGCCATCTGCTAAACCTCCAGGGACTGGAGTTCATCTATGAAAAAAGCCTGTTTCCCGAGTTGGAGTATATCTTCAAGCATGCGCTTACCCAGGAAGTAGCTTACAACAGCCTCTTATTAAAAAAAAGAAAGGAGATTCACAAGCAGATCGGTGCCGCAATCGAGAATAATTACGCAGGCAGGGTAGAAGAGTTCTATGAAATACTTGCATATCATTATTCCAACAGCGACGATTCGGTGCGGGCGGTCCATTATCTGAAGCTATCCGGCGATAAAGCCATGAAAACCTATGCCCTTGACGAAGCTTTCCGATTTTACGGGGAGGCATACGGAATTTTTAAAAAAATGCAGGATACCGATCATAATAAGCGGGAGCGGATAGACATAATCCTTTCTATGGCGCCGGCAATGAGAATTTTGGCTTATCCCGGCAATTCCTTTGACTTGCTTAGGCAGGGAGAGGTTCTTTGCCGGGAATTAGAAGACAGAAGAAGCTCAGCAATTATACAAACCACTTTAGGTTCATTTTATTCTTCGCAGGGAGATGCTTCCCAGGGCATGAAATATCAACAGGAGGCCTTTGAGGAGGCAGAAAAGTTGCAGGATAGTAAGTTGATGATTCTGCTCGGCACGCACCTTTGCTTTTCATATGACTTTGCAGGCGAGCACGGAAAAATAAAAAAGACAGCTCCAAAGCTTATCGAATTGTTAGAAAAAAATCCCGAAAAATCAGAATTTTTCGGCACACCCGTGGACCTGCATCCTGTGCTGATAGCCCTTTATGGACACGCTCTGGGATACCTGGGAGAGTTTGACCAGGGAGAAAGGGAGTGTGAGAAGGCGCTTGTTCTCGCAAAACAATGCGATAATCCCTACAGTTTAGGATGGGTAGAGTTTCTATACGGGTGTCAATATGTTCCTAAAGGAGATGGTGCAAACGCTGTAAAACACTTGCAGGTAAGCGTTCAATATTTTGAAGAATTGAAAGCGGTTGCGATATTACACATTGCCCAGAGTCTTCTTGCAACTGGATATCAGTTACTGGGGAAAAATCGTGAAGCTCAAGATACGATGCAAAAAGTACTTGAAGTGCAGTCGAACATCAATGCGCCCGGCTTGCTGTCCATTGGACATTTGGCAATGAGCCTGGTTCATCTGGATTCAAATCAAATGGAGGAGGCAAAGGCCTATGCAAAGCAGGCCCTGGATCTCGGGCAAACCCACCACGAAAGGTTTTGTGAAGGACTGGCCTGGACTTATCTCGGCAGAATTACAGGAAAAATGGAGGCTGCAAAAATAAAGGAAGCGGAACAATACATCCTGAAAGGTATAGAAATCCTGGAGGACCTGGGAACAAAGCCGACATATGCGACCGGGTACTTTATCCTCTGTGAACTCTACTTGAGTGCAGGAAGAATTGAAGAGGGAATTAAAGCCTTGAAAAAAAGTGAAGAGATGTTCAGCCGAATGGGAATGGAGTATTGGCTTACAAAGGCCAGGGATGTTTTGGCCATGATAAATCATGGGCAGATCCACTAAATCAATATATATTTTATTGCCATTCCCTTATCCTCGACCTTTTTTTTCAATTCTGCAATAAGGCGCTCCAATTCAGACTGATGTTTGGTTTGGTGCATGATACAAACGGCAGTCACCCGGTCGTTCTCAGAGGACAAATACCCCCTGGAAAACCCAAAGCCATCCATCTCCGGATAGAGTTCGTCCAGAATCTCTCCTACCGTCTGATACCGCTCTGAAGGATCTCTGGCGCAGGCCTTTAGAATCATGTTGCGCAGGCTCTCGGGAATATCGGCCGCGATTTCCCATGGATCGGGGATGTCCTTTTCTACGTGCAGGTCCATCAACTTGAAGACGTCTGTTTCGTCAAAGGGTTTTTTCCCTGTGACCATTTCGTAGGTCATGATGCCAAGGGAATAGATGTCCGTGCGGGTGTCTACCGGCAGGCACTCGATCTGCTCCGGTGACATGTAAAAAGGCGTGCCGGACATCATCGTTTCGGTTCCGCAGGGACAGGCAAGGCCGAAGTCGACAATCTTGACGTTATCATCCGGAAGCACAAAAATATTCCTCGGTTTGATGTCCATATGCACAATTTTTTGCTGGTGCGCATATCGCAATCCTTGGCATATCTGCCGGACGTATTTAACGGTTTCTCCAGGGGTTAATCGAGACCGCGTATCAAGGATTTGCTTCAGCGGTCTGCCTGCCAGCAATTCCATGATGATAAATACAGTACGGTATCTTTCTTCAATATCAAAAATCTTCACAATGTTCTGATGGTTAAACCTGGCGATGGTCTTTGCTTCTTTCCGGAAGGCGGAGATAAACTCCGGGTCCATGGCCATATCATGCCGCATCATTTTAATCGCCACCGGCATATCCAGTTCCCGGTGCTTTCCGCCGTATACGATCGCGAACGCACCATCACCGATGACATCCGTGATGATGTATTTGCCGATGTGGCGTTCGGCGATGGTTTTGCGTGAATCAAACCACCGGGTCAGCACATTGGTCAAAAATGTCCGCAGTTCAGGATATTTTGATTCAAGCTCGTCAAACTGGGCCCGGGTCAACACCCAAAGCGATGCATCGGTCTCTGCAAATACGTGTGCGCTTCTCGGTTCCCCCGTAAGAAGGGCCATTTCGCCGACAATGCTTCCTTCCGGCAAGCGAGCCACAATTGTAGACTCTCCGTTCTTCTCCAACCGGGCAGTGCATGTTCCATGCTGAATCAGATAGCATGTGTCCCCGTGGTCCCCCTGGTTGATGAATTGCTCCCCGGCCTTGACTTTTTTGTAAAAAACATTGTTGATCAGCGGTACAACGGAGTCCCGTGGCAAAGAGCGAATCAGTTCCGTGCGCCTGAAAAATTCATAATCAGATTCCAGGGGAACTCTTTTGCTTGTTTGAAAATCCGCATTTTCGATTAATAATTCATCCATGTACTGCTGCAAGGTGGTGCCGATCAGGTAATGGCGGCTACTGCCCGAGTCTGCCTGCTTTATCCAGGCGGGGGATCCAGTGAAACGCTCCCATATTTTAAGCTTCGGGTTATATGCAGATAGTTGAAACCTGGAGCCCCGAGAGATAGCAAAAGGCGACTTCAGCAACCCCCCGCTGGCGCTGCGGTTAAGTAGATCCGCAAAAAAACACTCCCTCGTATTTGCTGCAATGTCCTTTGCAGGTGGGTCAACGCATTTGACGCGGACAATACATATGCCAGGCGGAACCAGATCCTTCCTTGCACTTTGCCGGCGATCCATCATTTCATGTCCCACTTGATAAAAGCAAAGGGAAGAAGGTCCATAAATCCGGTTTCCGTCACGACCTTACCGTTAAGAATGGCAATGTCGCCCTGCATGTAGGTTGCGCCAAGCATTCTTACCACCTCCACCTCATGCCAGGGATCATAATCAGAAACATTGAATGTAATCGTGCCCTCCCCAAGTCGGAGTTCCTTTGGCTTGACGACTGTTACCTGAGAAACCAGGCGGGGGTCATAATCAAAAGCAGAGCCTTTGGGTGCAGGGAAATGTTTAAAATTATAGAAAACATTTTGAAAGGAACCATCTTCTTGTTGTCGGTTTTTTATGAGACTGTCCTGAACGGCTGAATCTTTGAAAGAACCTGTAAGCGTAACATTAATTTCCATTAGTCGAACGGCGCGCCGCTCTGTCCATCCCAGGCATCTATTGTCCGTTTTTTCAAAATGGATTTTTGCCATTTTCTTGGGAAATCCGAAACGTTCCCGCCCTCCGGCCATGGCCATATCATTTGTCACAGGCATAGATAGACAATAATTTCCTTCCTCTCCTTCATATTCGGCCCTTATAAACAAGGCGCTTTCTCTGTAGGTCACATCAAAATTGGTGGCTGGATAATCCCCCACAAACGCCATTGCAACAGGTGCCGTTGCAGGCTTTAGCGGAGGAGGCAGGAGGTTTGAGATGATTTCCGGCTTAGTTTCCCAAAAAACTGTTGCCATTTCCGCATTGTAAATTTCTCTGGCCTCTTTGGCGTTTGCCATGATTTCGTCAAATGATTTTACAAAGCCCATTATTCACCTCCTCTTTTATTGCCTGCTTAATGCCTATAATTTTAAATTATCTGAATTTCTCGTATAAAAAAGCCGAACCACCACACATAAATGGCAGTCCGGCTATCTTAAAACCAGATCAACGATGAACAGCGCTACCGAAAAGACCCGTGACTTTCCGTCCCAATCTCACGATTAGTTTGGCTTTTCATATATCTCTTGTATGGTTCCGGATTTTCTGCATGTCAAATATTTTGTGCAAATTTTAAAATAGAAAATCCAATTTTAAAAAAAATGCACCATAGCGGCTAGAAACAGGCACAAGTCCGGAAATAGGCCTTGTGAAGCATAGCGATTCCAAGCTGGAAACCGGGGTTGGTCAAAAAACCGGCCCCGGTTTTTTATTGTCCCGGGATGGCGTGATCAAGGATGTTATACGGTGTGGATGTCGGAATCAAGTTGCAAATGTTAAAGGAGGCTGCACTTTGCCCGGAGCTGGTACGTTGAGTTATCAGTTGAATGACGGTTTTAGGAAGAATTAAAAATGAACAGATAACAGATGCAGGATGTTTGGTCAGTTTATGCCTTCATTTTTTCGTATTCGGGGTGGTGGATGATTCCAAGTAAGCCGTCAATTGAAATATCCTCGTCTATGAGGGGCCAATGTATGCCGTATCCTGAGGGGGAAATTTCATAGGTGTTTTTTTCAATATTCGATGCTTCTGACAACTTTTTCGACATTTTTTTCAGCTCATATTCTTTTTCTTCCCCGTCAATTTCAATTATCATCCGATCGTCTGTAAATTTTAAATTTTTTACTTCATGAAACCTACTCATCTTTTTCTCCTCTGAAAATCACTCCATGCATCTTCAATATATTCAAAGTGCTGAAATATAATCTTTCTGATTTCCCTTTTTTCCTTACTGCCCATATTATAGGAATAAGCCTCTAAAATTTCAAATTCTTCACTGTTAAGCCAATATTTACATTCCATATTGCTTTTTCTGCAATGAATATGCATTGGCTCATTTCCCTCATTTGCATAAAAAAACAAACGCCAACCAAATATTTTTAGAATTGTAGGCATTTTATGATCGATTGTTTTATGGGCTGAATTTATATGTGCCTAAATGTTGTCAAGCTTGTTTATTCATAGAGCATTAAATAATTCTGTATAACAATTTCAATTGCAAAAGACAATGGGGTATCATTGGCGA
>JBNJEA010000050.1:0-21534 GCA_051745395.1 Thermodesulfobacteriota bacterium
CCGCCGATGGTGCCCGGGTAATTGCCGAGAAACACCCTGGTGTAGGTAAAGCCCCGGGCTGCAAGCATTTCCCCCATATCGGAAAACGGCGTGGCCAGCTCGGTCATGGCCAGCGGCGTTGCGCCGGAGACGGCATCCACGGCCTTGCCGGCGCCGTCTTTGACCGCCACCCAGACCGCATCGCCGCTTAACTGGGCCGGGTAGGCGAAAAAGATAAAGGCCCGGGCGGTCAACGCCGGGTTAAACAGGTTTCGCCCCGTTCCGCCGAATATCTCCTTGCCGATGACAATGCCGAACGACATCCCCACGGCCACCTGCCACAGCGGGATGGTCGGCGGCAGGGTCAAGGGAAACAAAAGCCCCGTCACCAAAAGACCTTCGCTGATCGGGTGCTTGCGTACGGCGGCAAACAGGGTCTCCCAGAAAAAGCCGGCCGCATAGGAGACCAAAATAATGGGCAGCACGATCTGCAAGCCGGTGAAAAAGACCGGAAAAATCTCCGTGGACAGGCCCGAGGCCCGGTGGGCCTGGTAGCCGGTGTTGTAGATGCCAAACAGCAGCGGCGGGATCAGGGCCACGAGGACAAAGCTCATAAACCGTTTCAGATCCAGGCTGTCGCGGACGAACGGCTGCTTGTCGGTCGCAATGGCCGGAAAGAAAAAAATCGTTTCGGTGGCCTCGAACAGGGGGTGGAGTTTTTCCAGTTTGCCGCCCTTTTCAAAAAGGGGGCGGGGAATGTCGAACATCCGGCGCAGCGATTTTTCAATCCAGCTCATAAATTCAGATGCGCTCCCTGTAGTAGCTGTGCTTGGTGCGTTGAAAGGTCTGGGTCAGTTCAATTTTCGACGGGCATACATAGGAGCACAGGCCGCATTCCACGCAGTCGAGCAGGCCGTGTGCCAGTGCTTCTTCCATTTCATCGGCATAGATGCATTTGTAGGTAAACTGGGGCATGATATCGACCGGGCAGACGAGCCGGCAGTTGCCGCAGTTGACGCAGGCCCGCTGTTCGCCGTGCATGCCGGCATCGGTTGGAAGCGGTTTTTTGCGCAGGGCGGATAAAAACGTCCGCGTGCAGGTCGGCTTTTGCATGCCGGGACGCATAAACCCGAGCAGTTCGGGGTGTCTGGCCTCGGGGATCAAGGTCAGGGCGGTTTCGTAAAATCCCAGGAAGGTCTCGGCCGGACCCGTGTAGCCGCAAAACAGGCCCCCTGCGATCCACCGGTAATTTTGCGGGGCGTCAATGTCGTGGACCAGGGACCATACAGGCGCACCGATGCGGGTGTTGACGTGGCGGTTGTTTTTCTCCGGCCCGCCGGAAACGGCCACCAGGCGATTCGTGGGGTAGCGGCCGGTGGCAAGCGCCTCGGCAAGCAGCAGCACATCCTGGCCCCGGATATACCAGGCCCGGTTTTCCCCGGCGCTTTGTTTGGTATGGTATTGCACGACCCCCGGATCATCTGCCGGGTAATCGCCCGTGACCCGGTGGGTGATATGGTCTTTGACCACCGGATCGCTGACCGGGCGGCCGGTGTTTTCGCAGACATTGACGGTGTCGGCCAGACGGCGCAGCACCTGGATGCCGAAGGCAAAGCGTTTGCCGTGGTTTTTTAAATACAGTCCGGAAAGCGGCTGGAAAGGATCGGCGGAGTCGAGCGGGACCCAGATGGCCGCCGGGTCGGTGTTGCGATCGGCGATGGCGCGGTAGGGCAAATCCCGGATCAACGGCCAGACACCGCGGGCCATCAGGGTGTCGACCAGCAGATTGCGGTCCATGGTCCTTACTTCGGCCTCCCCGATGGGATCAAAGGCCACGTGGGACTCTTCAGAATCGAGTTCGATGACGATCTCCCGAACCGTCCGTCGCTGCCCATAATGAATGGCGCCGATGGTGCCGCCTCCGGGCGATAGGAACTTGATATCCGGGTTGGTTTTGTCTTCGAACAAGGGGGTACCGATTTGGACGGCATCACCGGTGTTTGTCAGCAGCCGGGTTTTGATCAACGGAATCCGGGCGGGCAGGGCGGCCACGCATTTCGGCGCGGGAGGCGTTTCAACCCTTGCTTCGGGCGCCCCGGTGAATTGAATGCCGCAGCGGTTTTTGACGCGCACCGTTTTCATGTTACGATTTCATCCCGTTTAGGGGGCTGAAAAGTAATCGTGGATACCATCCAACAGCATCTGCATGGCGATCATGATCAGCAGCATGCCCATGAGCTTGGTCATGGCCCGGATGCCGCGATCGCCGAGAAAGCGGATAAAAAAATTCGATGGCAGCAGGATGGCCGCCGTGCCGATCCAGGCCAGTGTCAAAGCCCCCAGCCAGGCCCACAGCCGGTCCGGGTAGTTGCTTACCAGCAGCAGCAGCATGGCCATGGCCGACGGCCCGGCGATTAGCGGCACGGCCAGGGGCACGATAAACGGATCATCGGATTCTTCGGCCGACTGCAGGCCATGCTGGGGAAAGACCATGCGCAGGGCCACCAGAAATAAAATTATGCCGCCGGCAATGCCCAGCGTGGACTGCTCGACGCCCAGCAGGCTTAAAAACGACCGGCCGCCGAATAAAAACACGCACAGAACGAGGTAGGCGATCACCAGTTCGCGGATCATCACCCGCGTGCGCCGGCTGTCCTCGATTTTGCCCATAATACCGTGGAATACCGGCATGTTGCCGATCGGATCCATTATCAGAAACAGCATCACGGCGGCGGAAACAAAATCCATAATCCGGCATCTTCCCCCGTCATCCGACGGCAAATCCGTTCATAGAATAATCCTGTTTACCAGAAAGGGCAAATCCTGGCAAATCGACGATGAGATCAAGGGGGTAAATGGGCAGCCGTTGTGATTGCGGTTATCGCCTGAACCGGTTCCACAGCAGGAAATACCGGTACAGCAGCATGGCACAGGCGACAGCGGCGATTAACATCACAATCCCGGCTATCCATCCGTACATGTTCGGCGCGTATGGACCGGCAATGACCCGGCCCGGCCGGAAAAACAAGATAACGGCCGTGCCGGCAAATATCGCCGTCATGACCGCCCAGAGCACCATAAAGGCAAATGATCGGCCTTTGCCCGGCATCTGGGAAGATTTCAAAAACTCCGGCACCTTGAGCTCATCGCGCAGAAAACTGATGTTGTCAACCAGTGCCCGCAGGCAGAAAAAGCCGGCAAGCAGGATAATGCCGACAAACAGATAGTCGATGCCGGTGACTTGTGTCTCCATATATTCCGGTTTCCTGGTGATTTTTGCAGAAAGTATATTCTGACAGCATCAATGTGGGCCGAATGATTTTTAAAATATATTCCATCGAAAGAAAAAGTGCAAATCATAGTCTATGTCGCGCAATTGGGTAGCTTTCTATTGTCATTTTTATCAGAAAACCTATAATTCTACAGACCCACTTGGTCCGGGTTTCTCAGCAATGGGGTGTGTGTAAAAGGAGATGAGGTGCTGATGCGCATTTATGCCGTCGCCGATATCCATGCCGATATGTTGCAAATCGACATGATCCGGAAAAATATTGAAGCACACGCACCGGATGTTTTGGTGGTTGCCGGCGATATCACCCGGTATATCAAGCCGGCGCCGGTACTGGCGCGGTTGAACCGATTGCCGGTTCCGGTGTTCGCCGTCCGGGGCAACTCGGATCCACGCTGGCAGCAGCGCCATTTCCGCCGCTATGCAAATATCAGGCATTTGCACATGGACCGGGTCGAAATCGGGGGGTGCTGCTTTGCCGGCATTGACGGAACGATTCCGCTGCCGTTTATGTCGCGGCTGCAATGGTTTGAACGCGGCATGATGGATCGAATCAAGCCTTTGATCGATTGCCAGACCATCCTGGTGGTCCATCCCCCGCCCAGGGGGACGCTGGACTGGGTCATGGGACGATTTTGCGCCGGCGCCCGGTCGGTGTCCGAACTGATTGCCGATTGTCGGCCCGGGGTGGTCCTGTGCGGCCATATCCATGAGGCCGCAGGCGCGGCCTGCCTGGACCGGACCCTGGTGGTCAATTGCAGTATTGCAAAATACGGGCACGGCGCACTGGTCGATTTTGACGGAACCCGCCCGCCCGTGGCCCACATGCTGTAACTGACCGACTGCCTTTACCCCACAAACGGCCGTCGCAGGACGGTGTCTTTTTTCCAGCGTCCGTTGTTTTTCGCCGGGTAGGCGATGTTGAAATGCAGGCCGCGGCTTTCTTTCCGGTGTTTGGCGCAGCGGATGATCAGTTCGGCCACCAGGGCGATGTTTCGCAGTTCGATCAGGTTGGGGGTGACCTTGAAATTCCAGTAGTATTCCTGGATTTCCTCCTGAATGATTTCAATGCGCCGCTGGGCGCGCGCCAGCCGCTTATCCGACCGGACAATGCCCACGTAGTTCCACATCAGTCGCCGGATTTCGTTCCAGGTATGGGAAATGACGATGGCCTCATCGCTGTCGATGTTGCCGAAATCATCCCAGGGCGGGATATCCGATATTTCGTCCCGGTCGATATGGTTTGTATTTTCAATGGCCTTCTGGGCGGCCTGGTGCGCATAGACCAGGCCTTCGAGCAGCGAGTTGCTGGCCAGGCGGTTTGCGCCGTGCAGGCCCGTGCAGGCGGTTTCGCCGATGGCATAGAGTCGCTGGATATTGGTTTGGCCGAAAATGTCGGTGGCCACGCCGCCGCACATGTAATGGGCCGCCGGTACCACCGGCAGCGGTTCCCGAGTCATGTCAAACCCGAATTCCAGGCATTTGCTGTAGAGATGGGGAAAGCGTTTCCGGACAACGTCTGGGGCCTTGTGGGAAATGTCGAGATATACCGCTTCATCGCCGCGTTTTTTAAGCTCCGAGTCGATGGCCCGGGCTACCACGTCCCGGCAGGCAAGCTCCTTGTCCGGGGAGTAGTCTTCCATAAACACCCGGCCGTCGGCGTTTTTCAATATCCCGCCTTCGCCGCGCACCGTTTCGGAGATCAGAAAGTTTTTGGCTTTCGGGTGAAACAGGCAGGTGGGGTGAAACTGGACGAATTCCAGGTTGGCCACCGCCGCTCCGGCGCGGTAGGCCATGGCAATGCCGTCTCCGGTGGCCACGTCCGGATTGCTGGTATAGGCATAGACCTTTCCGGAACCGCCGGTCGACAGCACCGTGGTGCCGGCCAGAAACGTATCAATGGCGCCGCTGCTGCGGTCTAAGACATAGGCCCCGTAGCAGTAGTCGTCATGGGTGGTGATGATTAAGCCGCGTTTTAACCGGGTGGACTGCGAGATCAGGTCGATGGCGATGCGGTTTTCAAATATCTCGATATCGGGGTTGGCCTCGACGTGGCGGACCAGGGTTTTTTCAACGGCCCGGCCGGTCAGGTCCTGGGCATGGACGATTCTGTTGTGGGAGTGGCCGCCTTCGCGCCCCAGGTCCAGGCAGGGCCCTGCCGCCTCCGTTTCACCGGAGTGGTTTTGGTTAAACCCCACACCGTAATCCATGAGTTCCCGGATCCGCTCGGGGGCGTTTTTGACCACCATTTCCACAACACCCTGGTTGCACAGACCGTCGCCGGATTCCAGGGTGTCTTGAATGTGGGAATCAAACGAGTCGGTTTCATCGAATACTGCGGCGATGCCGCCCTGGGCATAGGCGGTGTTGCTTTCCATGATTTTTTTTTTGGTCACGATGGCGACTTTGCCGTGGTCGGCCACTTTTAAGGCAAAGGTCAATCCCGCGATGCCGCTGCCGATGACCAAAAAATCAAACCGGTGTTCCATTGGCGTTTTCCGTGGTGGATTGGGCGTTTGGCACAGCGTTTAGCGGAGCGTGGACGAACGTTTTCGCCGGGCGCTGCTTGCACCGATGAGCATGCCCGCCAGCAGCACCCCGGCGCCGGCGAGAAACCACTTGATGGCCGAAGACAGATATGACTGGGAGACCTGTTTTTCCAGGGAAGCGATGCGCTTGTCCTTTTTTTCCAGTTCGTCGGTCAGTGATTGATGCTGCTTTTTTAACTTGAGATAGTCTTCGGATTCCGCTTTTAATTGTTTATGGGCTTTGCGGATTTCTTCGAGCTTGGTGCGGTTTTGTTGCAGTTTTTCGGAAAGGGATTGATTCATCTTGATCAACCGGTCGTTTTCCGCCTTTAGGTTTTCGACCTGGTTTTGGAGCGGACCGATTTGGCCTTTCATCTCCTTTACCATCAAACTGTCGGGTTTTTCGGCATCCAGGTAGCGGTTGACCACCCAGCCGGTTTTATCGTCGCCCAGTTCGATTTTGGACCAGCCGTTTTGGGTGTCAATCACCTCTACGGCTTTTCCGGAGGGGACAGTGGCAATAACCCGGTATTTCAAAGCAGGGCCGGAGCGGACCGTGATCTCCACGAGGTCGCCCACGTATTGGGTGGTTCCGAAGGCGGCGGTGGCAAGCAGCCCGATCAAAAAAACAATTAAAATGGCCGATTTTTTCATCAATGAAGCACTCCGAATGAAGGGAAAAAGGATTGAAACCTTTGTTAACTTTCTGAATTTTTATATATAAATTCTTAGTATAACGGAAAATGTTTGGTGTTGCAAGCCAAAATCCAAGTCTTTGCGTCCGGATCCGCGCCCGTAAAAAATTTGGGTTGCCGTCCCCCTTTGTTTCTAAACAAACTGATTTTTCATTGAAATTGCATCGCCTGAGTTGACAGCCGGGAAAAGTCCGTTAGTCTTTTGGGAAAATCCGGATGAAACGGTTTTATCCGAAAATCCTGCTGGGTTTCCTTTTCCGCGGAAAAAAACGGGCGGCGCCGACAACGAGGATCAGGTCACGGTGCGATCATAGGCCGTCGCCGGTCGGTTCCAGGATCCCGATGAATTGGAAGTCCGTATTTGAGTGTGTCTATGGCAAACGGCCTTGTACACGAATTTCTGGAGCAAAGCGCTAAACGGTACCCCGGAAAAACCGCCCTGGTGCATGATACGATACGGGCAACTTACGCGGAAATCAACCGCCGCGCCGATCGCCTGGCGGCCTGGCTGGTCGGGCAGGGGATTGCAACGGGTGATCGGGTGGCGCTGCTGCTGCAAAACGGCCTGCCCTACGTGGTCAGTTACTATGCCGTGTTAAAAGCCGGCGGCGTGGCCGTACCCCTGGCCACCGAGATCAAGCCGGACGGATTAAAACCGCTGTTGGCCGATCTGCAGCCCCGATACCTTATTACGGCGGCCCGATTTGAAAGCATTGTAGAGCAGGTGGATCTGTCGGTGGGCGCCATGGACGGCCTGGTAATTCAGAAGCCGCAAACGGGCGCATCCCGGCTTCCGGTAAAATGCCACTGCTGGGATGAAATTGCCGCCGATGGCGATGCTGCGCCGGTGAATCGCTCGGTTTCCCCCGCCGATCTTGCCAGCATCGTCTACACCTCCGGATCCACCGGAACCCCCAAGGGGGTGATGCTGACCCACCGCAATATTGTGGCCAACACGGCGTCGATCTGTCGGTACCTGAATTTGACGGAAGCCGATGTCCAGATGGTGGTGCTGCCGTTTTTTTATGTCATGGGAAAATCGCTGTTAAACACCCATTTCCGCGTGGGCGGCACTGTGGTTATCAACAACGGCTTCGCCTTTCCGGCCGCCGTGCTGCATCAGATGGCGGCCGAACGGGTCACGGGGTTTTCCGGGGTTCCGGCCACATACGCGCACCTGCTGCACCGCTCGCCGCTGGCCCAATACCGGGAAAAACTGGAGGCCCTGCGCTATTGTTCCCAGGCCGGCGGCCACATGGCCAAAACGGTCAAGCGGCAACTGCGGGCCGTGCTGCCGGCCCATACCCGGATTTTCATCATGTACGGTGCATCGGAGGCCACCGCGCGGCTGACGTACCTGCCGCCCGAACGCTTCGAAGACAAAATGGACTCCATCGGCAGGCCCATTGACGGCGTGAGCGTGCGGATTTTGGACAAGGCGGGAAATCCCGTACCGCAGGGCCATACCGGGGAACTGGTGGCCGCGGGCGACAATATCATGGCCGGGTACTGGCGCGACCCGGATGCCACGGCCCGGGTCCTGGATGACAAGGGATACCATACCGGCGACATCGGTTATGCCGATGCCGAAGGGTTTTTGTATATCACGGCCAGAAAGGACCGCTTGGTGAAGGTGGGCGGTCACCGGATCAATCCGCAGGAAATCGAGGATGCCCTCGTGGCCACCGAACTGGTCATGGAAACCGTGGTGGTCGCCGTCCCCGACGATCTGCTCGGCCACAGGCTGGTGGCGCTGGCCATCGCCGGAAACGGCGACTGCTGCGAAGCCGATATATTAAACCGGTGCGCGCAGATTTTGCCCCGCTACAAGCTGCCGAGCCGGATAACCCTGGTCCGGTCGCTGCCGCGCACCGGCAGCGGCAAAATCGACCCGGTGCGGTGTATGGAGATGGTCGGGGCGTAACCCCTCACCGTCTTCCTCTTACTCTTACTCTTCCTCTTACTCTTACTCTTCCTCTTACTCTTACTCTTGCTCCCCATCCCCCTCTCCCTCCTCCCCAAACCCCGCCACCACCTCACAAATCCGGTGATCCGAATGGTATTTTATCAAGCCCGCCAGCATCGAAACGATTTCATTTAACATCTCTTTCCCGACCTTCATTTCCTCTTTTTGGATCAAATCCTTGGCGGAGAGAATGTCTAACGCTGCCGCGCTTTCAAGTGCAGAACCGCGGGCAATATCAAAGTAGCGGCATCGATCTTTCTTTGAATATTTTCCGTTTCCTTCGGCGATGTTTAAGACGATGGATGTGGCGGCGCGGTCCAGTTGGTCATGGACGGCTTGTTTTTTGGGGACCGCTTTGAGGATTTTATGAAGCCAGGCAATAAATCGGATGGATGTTTGGTAAACCTTTAATTTTTCATGATCGAAGGTGTTGTTCATGGGGGTCCTTGTTTAGAAGGAGTAAGAGTGAGAGTAAGAGTGAGAGTAAGAGTGAGAGTAAGAGTAAGATAAGGCAATTGTTTCCGATTTTAGCTGTGGTCATAAACCCTCTCCCCGCAACACCCCCGCAACCGTTCGGCCAATTTCGTCTGCCGCTGCTGCGGCTTGTCGTTTTTCAGGGCCACGGCCAGGGCTTTTTCGGAACCGACTAAAATCACGAGCTGCTGCGCCCGGGTGACGGCCGTGTAGAGCAGGTTGCGCTGGAGCATGATGTAGTGCTTGGTGGTCAGGGGCATGATGATGACCGGGTATTCCGATCCCTGGGATTTATGGACGGAAATGGCGTAGCCCAGGCTCAGTTCGTCGATGTCTTCCGGGCTGTAATGCACCGGCCGGCCGTAGAAATCGGCGGTCAGGCGCTGGCGCTCGGCGTCGATTTCAGTGACAATGCCGATATCGCCGTTGAAGACCTCTTTGGCGTAATTGTTTTTCACATGCATGACCCGGTCGCCGGCCTGAAAGGTATGGTGCAGCCCGGCGATCTGCTGGGAACTGCGGTTTAAGGCGCGCTGGAGTTTGCGGTTTAAGTCGATGGTGCCGGCAACGCCCTTGTGGATCGGCGATACCACCTGGATGTCGCGCAAAGGATCAAAGCCGGCCCGGTCGGGCAGGGTCTCTGTACACAACGTCAGAATCGCCGAGGATATCGCCTCCGGTGTGGCGGCTTCGACAAAGGCGAATTCGGAATCGGTTTTAAAATCAGCCGCCAGCGGTTTCAGTTCCGGCATTTCGCCGGCCCGGATTTTGTGGGCGTTGACCACGATCGGGCTTTGGCCTGCCTGGCGGAAAATGGTGGTAAGCCGGCAGACCGGCACGGTTTCCGAGTCGATGATATCAGACAGCACCTGGCCGGGCCCCACCGGGGGCAGCTGGAACACGTCGCCGACTAAAATCAGGCGCGCGTTGAGACGCACGGCGCCGATCAGGTGAACCATCAGCGCCGTGTCGATCATCGAGGCCTCGTCGACGATGACGACATCGGCGTCGATGGGATCATCCGGGCTTTTGGAAAAGGTGTTGTCTTCGAAGTGGTAGCCGAGCAGCTTGTGGATCGTGTGGGCCGGTTTCGTGGTGATTTCCGAGATCCGCCGGGCGGCCCGGCCGGTGGGGGCGGCCAGGCAGACCCGGTTGCCGAGCCACTCGAATACCGCGGCGATGGTTTTTATCAGCGTGGTTTTGCCGGTGCCCGGACCGCCGGTGATGACCACCGTCCGGTTGGAAAGCACGGTGTCGATGGCCTGGCGCTGCACGTCGGAAAACCGGATCAGAAACCGGTTTTCGATTTCGGCGAGCAGTTTTTCCGCGGGAATGGTCACGGCTTCGGCGGCAATGCTTGCCATGGCGGCCATGCGCTGGGCAATGCCGTCTTCGGCGCGGTAGAGGCGGCGGGAAAACACGGCCCGGCCGGCAAAATCGGCTCCCGCGGCCTCGACGACGATTTCGCCGTCGGCGGCCAAATCCTCAATGGCGCTTTCGGCCGTGTCGCCATCCATTTCATATCGGCTGACCATTTGATGGATCAGGTGATCGGCTTCCACGTAGGTGTGGCCGGCTGAGGCGGCGTGTTCGAGCAGGTGGGTGATGCAGGCCGTCGCCCGGTCCGGCTCGTCCGGGGCCATGCCCTGGCGGCGGGCGATGGTGTCGGCGATGTAGAACCCGATGCCGGCGATGTCTTCGGCTATCCGGTAGGGGGCGTGGCGGAGGACCTCCATGGCCTGCTCGCCGTAAGTGGCGTAAATGCGGGCGCCATAGGCGGCCCGGATGCCGTGGTTGCCCAAAAAGGTCATGATTTCGGAAACCAGACAGTGGGCCTGCCACTGCCGGGCGATGGCGTCGGCCCTTGCCGGCCCGATGCCGTCGATTTCAGCCAGCCGGTGCGGGGTATTGTCTAACACGTCAAGGGTGTCGGCGCCGAAGGCGGCAATGATTTTTTTCGCCGTGGCGGCCCCGATGCCCTTGACGATACCGGACTGCAGGTATTGACGGATGCCTTCGACTGAAGCCGGCCGGGTGATTTCGGCCGCCTCGAATGCGAACTGCTCGCCGTAGCGGGGATGGGTGGTCCAGTCGCCGTGGAGTTTGACGGCCTGGCCAGCGGCCGTGTCCGTCATGAAACCCACAACGGTCACCGGCGCGGCTTGCCCCCCGGTTTTGAGCCGGGCCACGGTGTAGCGGGTGGTTTCATTCTGGTAAACGATTCGGTCGAGCCAGCCTTCCATGGTAATCATAGGGCAACCTAAATCGCTCAATTCAGGGACGATCACGTCCCGGCGTATCCGGCTCGAAACGGGGATGCCGGTCATAATGCCCGCGGATCAAACGGGCGGCCTCCAGCAGGTCCCGGCTGATGTAATCGGGTTCGATGCCGAGCGCGACCAGGGTTTGGCGGGCCGAGGCATAGTTTCGGCCGGATTGGACGAGTATCGCACATCCGCAGCCGGCGGTCCGGGCGCACTGGATGTCCTTGGCGCTGTCTCCGACGAAACAGGCGGATGCCAGATCGATGTCATGTTTCCGGGCGGCCCGGCGGATCAAACCGGTCCGCGGTTTTCGGCAGTCGCAGTCGTCTTCGGGCCGGTGCGGGCAGTAGAAGATATCGGTGATGTGGCCGCCGGCGGCTTCAATGGATTTGCCCATCCGGGCCAGCATCTGCTCCAGGTTGTCGATGGTGCTCAACTGGCGGCCGATGATGGACTGGTTGGTGATCAAAATCACCGGATGGCCGTCGGTGGTGAGTTGGGCAATGGCGGCCCGGCTGCCGGGCAGAAATGCAAACTCGTCCCATGACTTGATATAGTCGGGGCTGTCGCGGTTGATGACCCCGTCGCGATCCAGAAAAACAACGCGTTCCAGCATGATTATTTGCCCCGGGCCACGGCAAAGGCTTGTGCATGGCCGGATTGTTTTATCCGGGTTTCATATTTTTCGGCCTCCTCCAATGATTGGAACCGGCCGATGCGGACCCGGTAGAGGGTGCGTCCCTGTTTTTCAACCGGTGTTACAGTGACGTCGTCATGCTGCCGGGCCAGGGACTGCCGGAGCTTTTTGGCCCGGGCGTGGTCGGCAAAGGCACCGATTTGAACCGTGAAATCACCGGAGTCAAAATCGGGCGGATCCGATACCTCCCCGCCGCCTTCGCCTGACGGCGCCATGGCGACGATTTTCACCCGTGCCGTACCGTTGCCGACCATGTCGATGTCCCGGGCCGCCTTATAGGAAAGATCGATGATCCGGCCGGAGACAAAGGGACCGCGATCGTTGATTCTTACCACAGTTTCCCGGTTGTTTTCCAGATTGCGGACCTTGACGAAAGTGCCCAGCGGAAGCGTTTTGTGGGCGGCGGTTTCGGCGTGCATGTCGTATATTTCCCCGTTGGCCGTTTTTTTCCCGTGAAACTTGTCGCCGTACCAGGAAGCCTTCCCTGTCTGTTGGAAGCCATCGGCATCGGAGATGGGGTAATAGGTTTTGCCGAGCACGCGGTACCCCCCGGAAGAACCGGTGGAAGGCGCCGGCGGCTGCGGGCGTTGGCAGCCCGAAAAAAAGACAAGCAATGTTCCGATAAAAAACAACCAAAACAACCGGACAAAAACAGATCGGTGGTGTGGAGACAACGCGGCAGCCATTGGACAGTCCTTCGCGCAAAGGGGATCGGAAACGGGTGAAACAGGCCCTTTTTTTCAGCAAATTCTATGACTGTTTATCACAATTGTCTTTGGATTTCGAGGGGGAAATGCATCGGATTCGAATGGGAAACGGGCCCGGCCGGTTGACCGGGCCCGGAAAATTTGCGGCGAAAGACGGTTATTTTTTCAACGCCACCTTCAACACCTGCCGCATCTTGTCGACAAAGTGGAATTCGATGTTTTCCTTGACGTTGTCCGGGACTTCTTCCATGTCCTTTTCGTTGAACTTGGGCAGGATCACGGATTTGATGCCGACGCGGTGGGCGGCCAGCAGTTTTTCCTTGATGCCGCCGACCGGCATCACCTGGCCGCGAAGCGTGATTTCCCCGGTCATGGCAAGATCCTTGGATGTGGGCGTGTCGGTCAGCAGCGAGGCGATGGCCGTCAGCAGGGTCACGCCGGCCGAAGGGCCGTCCTTGGGCACCGCACCGGCCGGCACGTGCACGTGAATGTCATGGGTGTCAAAATAGTTTTCGTCGAGTTTGAGCTGTTTGGCGTTGGAACGGATATAGCTCAACGCCGCATTGGCCGATTCCTTCATGACCTCGCCGAGCTGGCCGGTCAGCGTCAGGTTGCCCTTGCCTTTCATTGCCGTGGCCTCGACAAACAGGACGTCGCCGCCGGTCTGGGTCCAGGCCAGGCCCATGACCACCCCGGGGGTGGTCACCCGTTTTTTGATCTCCTCGTAGGAATAGCGGATCGGGCCCAGATAGTCGCGCACTTCATTGACGCCGATTTTAACGGAATCGGTTTCATTTTTGGCGATCTGGCTGGCCACGCCGCGGCAGATGTTGGCAATTTCGCGTTCCAGGTTTCGCAGGCCGGCCTCGCGGGTATAGCCGGAAATGATTTTTTTCACCGCACCGGTGGTGATCTGGATGTTGTCGTTTTTTAACCCGTGGCCGCTTCGCTGCCGGGGGATCAGGTACCGGTTGGCAATTTTGACCTTTTCTTCCTCGGTGTAGCCGGAAAGCCGCAATACCTCCATCCGGTCGAGCAGCGCCGGCGGGATGGTGTCTAAGATATTGGCCGTGGTGATAAACAGAACCTTCGACAGGTCGAAGGCAACGTCTAGATAATGATCGGTAAACGAGTAGTTCTGTTCCGGATCTAGAACCTCGAGCAGTGCCGATGCGGGATCGCCGCGGAAATCCGCCCCCACCTTGTCGATTTCATCGAGCATGAAAACCGGTTTTTTGGATTCGGCCCGCCGGATGCCCTGGATGATGCGGCCGGGCAGGGCGCCGACGTAGGTGCGGCGGTGGCCGCGGATTTCGGCTTCATCCCGGATGCCGCCCAGAGCGATGCGGACGAACTGCCGGCCCAGGGCCCGGGCAATGGAATTGCCCAGCGAGGTTTTGCCGGTGCCGGGCGGGCCCACAAAGCAAAGGATCGGGCTTTTCATTTCCGGGTTGAGCTTTAATACCGCCAGGTATTCCATGATGCGCCGCTTGGCCGATTCCAGCCCGTAATGGTCGGCTTCCAGGATCTTGCTGGCCGCATCCAGATCGATTTCGTCCGGGGTGCTTTCCTTCCAGGGCAGGGCGGTGATCCAGTCGAGATAGGTCAGCGCCACGGTGTATTCGGCCGAGGACGGATGCATACGCGAAAGCCGGTTGATTTCGCGCTCGGCTTCTTTCCGGGCCTCTTCGGGCAGGTCGGCTTCTTCGATTTTGGCGCGGTATTCTTCGATTTCGCTGCTGGTTTCGTCGTATTCCCCCAGTTCCTGCTGGATGGCTTTGAGCTGCTGGCGAAGGTAGTATTCGCGCTGATGCTTTTCCATGTCGCCTTTGACCTGGGACTGGATCTTGTTGCCGATTTCCAGAATTTCGAGCTGATAGTTGAGCAGCTCCATTACTTTTTTCAGGCGCAGCTTGATATCAAAGGATTCCAGGACTGCCTGTTTTTCCTGGGTGCTTGAATTGATGGTCGAGGTGATCATGTCGGCCAGGGTGTCGGGCTCCTCCAGGGACCGGGCCATGGAAGTCATTTCCTGGGGCAGGGCCGAGGACAGCTCCACCACTTTTTCGTACTGGCTGACCAGGTTCGACATCATCGCCTCGATTTCCTTGTCCTTGTACTGCTCGATGGGCACCGATTCGATCCGGCCTTTGAAATAGGGCTTGGTTTCGGTGTATTGCTTGAGGGTAAACCGGCTGACGCCCTGGAGCAGGAGCTGGGCCTTGTTGTCCTCGGTTTTGGCCATTTTGATAATTACGGCGCTCGTGCCCACGCTATACAGGTCCTCGGCACCGTATTCGGCCTGGGGGTCGGATTTTTTGGATGCAACGGCCCCGATGACGCGATCTTTGGACATGGCCTCGTCAATTAGCTGAATGGATTCCTGTTGCATGACCACCAGGGGCAGTACCATTTTCGGAAACAGCACCACGTCGAACAGGGGCAGAATCGGAATTTCTTCCGGTATATTGTCAGGCGTCATTGTTTGCTCATCTTGTGCCATGATAGCCTCCGCGCTGTATATGAATGCAAATTGTTTGTCATCAGGTTCCCGGATGATTGCCGGCCCGGCGGATCATGTCGGGCATACTATTCGATATTGATGGGAATCTTTTGTTTTTGTGCATGCGGGATTTTGTTTAGATCAATGTAGAGAAAGCCGTTTTTGTATTTTGCCGTCACTTTTTCCGTGTCCACGGGGGTACGCAGATACAGTACCCGTTCAAACGGCCCGTATTGGATTTCGGCCAGCCGGTACTTGCCGTTGTCCGCCGGCGGGGCCCCGGCCCGCCGGCCGAAGATGCGAACGGCGCGCGGATTGATCTCCAGTTCCAGGTCCTCTTTGTCCACTCCTGCGATTTCGGCAATGATGTAAATTTTTTCAGCGGTTTCATAAACATCGAGCTGGGGCTTCCAGGCCGCTTTTGAAAAGGAAAACCCCGGCCGCATCGAGTGGAACAGATCGGAAATGGTTTTGTCCAGTCGGGATTCCAGCTCATCAAAGTCGTCGGTCAACCGAATTTTGATGTATTCCATTGCAACGCTCCTGCCAATCGGGTTTGGGTGTTGTATTGATCGCAAAATCCACCATGGTTTCAAATATTAATCCTTCCCCCCGGCTTTGTAAAGCGGCAAAATGATGCGACAAAAATGCGTGATGTTGGGCATGGCAGCCGCCGCTGCCGGCAGTAATGGTGCCGGCCCGATCCGGGGGCTTCATTGAATCTTTGAGGGTTGGTTTTCGCAGGTTTTCTGTGCCGTCGGCTGGTCAAAGATCACGGTCTTGAGGTTGGGAAGGGCGGCGATTTTGCGCATGACATGCAAGCCGGCTTCTTCATAGTTTTCGATCATATCCGCGGTGACTTCCAGGGGTTCGTCCATGCACAGCCCCAGCTTGGCCGAACGCAGCCGCCACCCCCGGGCCAGGTCGGAGCCGCCGACCAAACTGATCGGCGCAATGAAATCGCCGGGCCGCATGTAGGCCTGAATATATTTGGGATTGACATACTTCATGATCACTTCCCCCTCCGGCCCGGTATAAGACCGGGAGCCTTCCGGAAAGATCAGAAACGATTCCCGCATGACGTTTTTAAACAGGTCAAAATCCTGTTGGTGTAATTCTTTCATGATATCGCCGAAATTCTGCGTTTCCAGAAAGGCTTTGAGTTCACCGGCTTTTTCCGGCGGCAGCAGGGAGCAGGGGGGGGGAAATTCGGAGGATTCCAGTTCGCGCATGGTGGAGATAAAGGCTTGGTAATCGAGTTTGTCGATCAGCATCAGGCCGGCATCCGGTAGTTTGATCAGAAACTGGGTTTTGCCGGCGGTTTTCCGTAACGCCTCGGCCAGGCCTTCGGTTTGAATCTCCGTGGTTTTCCGCGACGGCACGGTAACGAATAAATTGCCCACATTGGCCGCGCCGTTTCGGAGCACCACGTTGGAAAACATCCGCGGGCCGACGATGGTGTTGCAGTTGCGGGTCAGGTTGTCAAATCCCAGTTTCCGCAGGGCCGATCGCACGAAATAGGGACCGAGATAGCCTTCATGGTGGCCCACGAAAAAGATCCGGCGCCCTTTTTGCTTGATTGCGGAGAGTTTCTCCAGTATGCGGACGACCTCTGAGGAACGGACGGCGGTTTTGTCATCATGCTGCAGCGACACCCGGGTTCCGTTTCGGCAAAACAGCACGAGATCCGTGACTTTTTTGCGTTCCTGGTAGGCGAAAAATTTGTGCCAGAAGGCGCAATCCGGCAAAACCGGGAAAATGCAGCGGTCGAAATGAAACGGGATGGCCAGTAGCTGCTCGATCCGGCTTTTTGAAAACTCCCGGAAGAATTTGTGCTGCAGGAGCTGGTTTTTCTTTTCAATCAGCTGCCGTTTTGCTTCGGGAAAATGCGTGTGGGGATCGAGCCCGTGGGCGGCGGCAAACTCCATTATTTCCTCGATCAGCGCAATGGCTTTTTCATTGTGCGGCGGCGGCTGTAAGGAATATAGCTTGGTTTTGACAAATTCGATCAGCTCGCGGAAGTTCAAATGGTTTTTCCAGCCCCGAAACCGTTCTACCAATCCGTGAAACCCCGTGACCCGGCCTATAAAGATCTGGACCCGCAGCGAGATGCGATCGGCAATGGCGGCCAGCCGGGCAAAAAAGGAAAGCATTCGGTCGGGGATGCGATAGAAGCGGCTGCTGCCGTCGATGTGAGCGATATATTCTTCAACCTTTTCCTTGTTTTCAACCAGGAACTTGATCATTTCATCGGGGCTGTATTTTTCCCCGGCTTCCACGATCCATTTTGTCATTGCTTGTTTGTCCGGCAGTTTCAATGGCCCCCTCTTACCGGGTGTCTCCCGGATTTTTCGAAGTTCAGACAGTCGACGATCCCGGACAATTTATTGATTTTCATTTCAATGGTCAAGTCAAACTCGTTTATGGAATTACGGATGTGTTCTGGCGTGGGAAGTTATAGGAAAACCTTGTTTTAGAAGTTCTGTCAATAGGGTTAGACGGCGCCTTTCACCTGGAAATGCGGATTACCCCATAGATCTGACCGTATCCGATTTTTCCAATCGTTCCGGCAATCAGGCCGACATCGGTTTTGCGGCAACGCTGGTTCCCGATGCCGCCTTCTCCGTTGACGGCAGCTTCGGGGTGGCACCGCTTGCCGCGGATGTAAGCGTCAAAAAATAAATGACCTGGGCTTGAGCCGGGCGCAGCCCTATTTCCCGGAAAACCTGAATGTGGTGGTCTCCGAAGGGAATCTGGATGCGTCCGGAAACACCCGGTTCCAAATGACGCCGGAGGCGGGGCCAAGTGCGCAGTTTACGGGCACCGCCGGGATTTCGAACTTAACCGTTGTGGAAGAAAAAACCGCCCGGGATCTCACCCGATGGTCGGCTTTTGACCTAAACGGTATTGATGTGTCCTGGAACCCGGTTCGGATCAACCTCGAGGCGGTATCGCTTGCCGGCTTGCGGCAGCAGGTGGTGGTTGTAAAAGATGGCAGTCTGAATGTAAGCCACATCTATGAAACCGAACCGCAATATCGCCTCGCTTAAAAAGTGCGCGCCGGACCCGGAACTGCAGATTCATCCGGAAATCGCGCAGAACCTGGGTATCGAAGACGGCGAATGGGTCTGCCTGGCATCGCCGCGGGGCCGGGTGGAAATCCGGGCCCGGTATTTCGGGGGCATCGATCCGCGCGTCGTCCAGGCGCCCCACGGGTTCTGGTACGGCGCGGCCGGCGGGTGGAGGCGCCTCAACAGCAACATGATCACCGATGATGAACCGCTATGCCCGGTCACCGGTTCGGTGCCCATCAAGGCACTGCTCTGCCGGGTGGAGAAAATGGCGCCGGCGTAATCTCCGGCGAATTGCCTGAAATACCGGAAAGCCCCGCCATTACGGCCGCATAGGGTGCATAAAAGGAAAATTCCGGCCCAACGCCATCCTCGGGGATACGGATCTTGCAGTACCGGAAATCGCCCTGAAAAAACATGTCATTATAGCAGTGCTGCAGCGATTCGGACCGGACGTGTTCGAAATCCACGGAGGAAAACCGCTTAAGCGAAAAATCGATGCTTACATACACGTGGTCATCCGCGCCCAGTTGCCTGTCCCAGACCATGTAGGCATCTGCCGTTTTGCGGCTGATGAAATGATGCCGGTTGAATTGATCGAGAATGCCCGGCAGCAGGGCGCGGGAGATTTTGCAGAATATCCGCGGAAAAAACTGATCCTGCTGCCATTTCAGGGCAATGCCCCAGCGGCTGGTCTCATCTTCGAGGGCATCTTTTAGGACGGCCTCCATGTCCTCGGTCTCCCGGCAGCCGTAGGTCTTCAAAAACAGCCGCAGGGTGGTGATGGGGTAGCCGATCGCCGGATTGATGTGGAAGTACTGGGAATAGGAAACATGGTTTTGTCCCCGGTATTGCACCTTGATCCAGTGGGCCGGCACAAGATCGAATTTTTTCCGAAGGGCGGCCTCCTGTTTCAAAATGGCTTCCGGGAGGGCCGCGATCCGCACGTATTCGCAAAGCGCCTCGAAATCCACGAAAAACAGGCTCAGCCCGGCAATATCGCGGTTTTTTGTCGAAAAGCTCAACTCGGCGTTTTCCAGCCATTCTGGCTTTACCCCGGTCACATCCGGTATCAGGCGATTACGTGGTCTTCCAGACATTGCTGTGGTCCCTCAAACCAGCAGATCTTCCTCTATCCATTCTTCTTTACCCAATTGGAAAAGGGCCTGTGTTGCCGCCACGCGCACCGGTTCAGCCGGGTTTTCCAGTGTCTGGCGCAGCAAAGGCAAAGACTTTGGCGCCAGGGCGACCAGGGCCTCGGTGGCGCGGGCGCGGATCCGCCAGTTGGTATCGGCCAGCAGGTCGATCAGGCAATACAGGTCCGTGGCTCGGCCGCTGCGTGCCATGCGCGAAATCATGGCCAGGCGGACCGTAGGTTCCGTTTCCGCAAATACCGCGGCCGTCCAGTCCAGGGACTTGGTGCCGGCTAAAACGGCCGCCGCGCGGACGGCCGGATCGGGATGGTCGTAGAAGCTCTCGATGCGCGTTTCCGTATCCGGGTCGGGGGCATGGCCGAGCTGTGCAAGACTTTCCAGCGCCGCCTGCAGTACCGGCCCGTCTGTTTTTTCGTGGATTTCCGATTTTAAAACCGGCGCCATGGCGCCCGGCCGGCTTTCCAAGCCCCACTGCATCGCCCGGATTTGGAGATCTTCGGGCAGTTGCCCCCGGTTTTCGAGCAATACCGCCAGGGCGGCATTCCCCTGCTGTTTGAGCAGCGCTTCGGTTTTACGGGGATAGGGCCCCTTGAGCTCGGACAGCCACGCCGCAAGCGTTTTTTCGGAGAGCGGCGGCGGCGCGACCTGATGGTCGGAAAGCACGGCCACTCGGATGGCGACATCCGGGGAAAGCCCCCGGCAGTCCGCCAGGAGGTTGGCCGCCGCCCGGCACTGATTGGCCGGGGCGGCGCGGCGGATGACGGGTTCGAGCAGGCGGACGCGTTTTTGCCAATCCAGCGCGGCGATGTGCTTTGCCGCCAGCAGGATGATGCCCGCATTGTCCGTTTTCAGAAACTCCTTTTTGGCAAATGCCGCAACCCGGGGGTCATCGAGGTTTAACACCGTGCCCGCATAGGCCAGCCGGTCCATGGTACCTTCGGTTTGCGCGCACAGAAGCAGCAGTTCGTCGATAACATCCCGGCCCTCTATGGTGCCGCAGGCCATGGCCTGCGCCGGTTTGTCCTGGACCGCGCGCAGGACCATGGTGCGCACCTTGGGGTCCGGGTGCCGAAGGGTCCGGAAGAGGTCTTCGGCGGATGCGATGTCGACCCGGATGGTTTTGTTTTCTTCCGTGCGGTTCATTACGTGTCCTTTTGGCCGATGAAGTTGACTTCCACGGTGGCATCGGACATGGACCCCGCGTCATTTCGCATTTCGTTGGTAAAGGCCGTGGCGTGGGAAAAGACGTCGATGCCCAGTTCCTCGAAAACGCTCCACTTGGCGGTTTTGCCGATGCTGAGGACTTTCAGCCAGCTCAGGCTGGAATACCAGCCCACAACGATGTCCACGCCGCTCCTGTGAGTGAACTGGGCGCCGATCTTGGCCACGTTGTCCGGAAAAGGGCCTTCGGGGCCGCCGGCCCGGACCTCGTCGCCGACAAAATCCAGGTCCGTGTATTGGATTTCCGTGGTTCCCGCGTCGTCTACGGCCGTAAGGGTCGTCATTTTCAGTTCCATGGGAAAATCGATGCCGAAAACCGGGCCGGTCTCCGGGGTGGGCCGAATGGCCCGCATCAACTGGTTGACCTTGTTGGCCGCTTCCACGGCCGGCACCAGTTCCGGCTGGACCGCTTCAACGCCGTCTTTCCCAAGGGTTTCGAGCAGGTTGATTATGTCGATTTTTCCGATGATCTGGGGATGCAAGACCAGCTTGCCGTCGTTGCCGACGATATTTTGTTTTTCATCCCAGATGCCCTTGAAGCCGCCGGGTTTGGGGATAAAGGCCATAAGCGTCTTTAGTGCCGGCACCAGGGCCAGGGCCTTTTCCCCCAAAGTGATCAAAAGGGAGAAAAGATCAAATTTAAACGGCACGGTGATGTCGAACTGGGTTTTCCAGATCGTTTCGAAATGGCTGTCCCAGCCGTCGACCACCAGCTTTTTCCACTTGGTTTTGGCCTCCAAAGACATCTCGAAGTCCACGGTAAGCCCGATGACCATGCCGGCCTGAAACTCGTCTAAGGTGACGTGCAGGTCCATTTTGTCCTTGGAAACATCGCCGGCAACCTCCAGGCGGCCGCCGTAGTTCGGGCCGACAAGCCCGCCTTCCAAAGTAACCGATGCCTTGGAGGAAATCTTGGTGATATGAGCGGCGATCTTGGTGGTGTCCCAGAACGTATGGCCCAGGGAAAAGCCGAGATTGGCCGTGGG
>JBNJEA010000164.1:0-6022 GCA_051745395.1 Thermodesulfobacteriota bacterium
TATATCGATCATTTTGGGTTCAAAAAGTGTGAAACAGCCAGCTAAAAGACCTGTTCATGGGATTTAAATCGATTACAAATCTTTGCATCTATCAATAGCCATGATGATCAGGAAGACTTCGTAGGGCCACCCGGCTTACCCCTTCAGGAGCATTAAAATCCCCAGCACGCAAAGGATCCACATTACGGCAGACCGGTAGTTTTCGTCGTTGATCCGTCCGTAAAGCAGGCTTCCGGCCAGCACCCCGAGCACCAGCGGCGCGGCGCACCAGCTGAAAAGCTGTATGATCTGGGCGGTAAAAAAACCGTGAAAAAAATAAAAGGCCAATACCCCGGCGCCGTTGATCATGAAAAAAGCGACCAGGGTGGCCTTGATTTCGGACTTGGTCCAGGGCTGAAGAGACGTGTAAATCACCACCGGCGGCCCGGATGCCCCGATGCTGCCTGCAAGGCACCCGGCCGCAAAGCCTGCTGCAGACGCCCAGATCTTTCCCAGGGCCTTTTTCGGCCGAAACCGGAACCATGCATTCGCGGATGTAATGATCAGCACGATGCCGACCAGGATTTCCAGGGGGCGCGGGGAGACGGCTTTGTGAATGGATATGCCTACCGGAATGCCCGGAAATGAGGCAATAAGAAGGGGCAGCCAACGTTTCACCGCAAAATTGCCGGACAATTGAAAAATCAGGATCACGTTGATGACCAGGCCGAAGAGCACAATCAGCGGGATGGCGGTTTTGATGTCGATGAAAAAGGCCATCAGGGGAAGGGCCAGCAGCATTACCCCGAAACCGGTCAACCCCTGGACGAAACCGCCCAGAAAAGCGATGATTTGGAGGTAAACAATTTCAGGCATAGTGGTGCGCTATAGTCGGGCGTAAAATGACAGCGATTTATCGTTGTTTTTCATGGCGCATATGAATGATCCGATAAATCTTCCATAAAAGGGAAAGGATGACAATATAGGCAGTGATAAATATCACGGCCCGGATGATCATTTCCGTTGACTGATCCGGGTATCCCAAAGCCGGTACGTTTGCAACCAATAATAGCGGCAGGGCAAAAAACAGGGCCATCCCCCCGGCATACACCAAATCTTCGGCAACCGGCGTTGCGAAATCCGCATCCACAACCCGGAGTAATGCCAGCCCGGAAGTGACCGTTCCTGTAACCAGGCCGAAAGACGCCAGCATTCTTTCAAAACGGTGGTCAAGGTGCATCCTGTTTGAAAGGACGTACGCCAGCACCAGTGTAACAAAACCGCCGATAATGGCAAGGATCAAAATTTCCTTCCAATACGCCCTGATCATCGTAAACGAAATTGCAGAGATTGCGGCGCACACCATGAAATCGATAAACAACCCGCTCAGGCGGGTCATCAATCCCCTGTCAACAATATGGTCCATGCGGAGGCGCTTTAACAAAAGATGGGCAACTACGGCAAAGATCGCTCCGAACACAAACGCGAACCCCCCGATAAGGCGGGCAAAATCTTTTCCCGTATCTCCCAGTCCGGCCAAGGCACCGGTAACGACGGTGATGAAAAGATAGGTCACCAGAAACACGAGCCCGATCAAGGCGGCCTGCAGCGTCAATGTGTCTATGGCTTCGGATGCGGTGGTTAATTGGCCGGCCTCTTTTTTCTTCTCCCCCCGGCCCACGATACCCTTGAAAACGGACGGCGGAATCTGATCATACCCTTTGAACAGGGCTGTCTTATTGCGGCGGACGCCCCAGTTGATCAGAATAATTCCAAAACCATAGGCGAACAAAAACCCTATCGCGGCAAAGGCCAGGCCAACCTGGCCGCCGCCGATAAAGCCCATCGGCTCCCAGGTTTTCCCCAGGCTGTAGGCGACGCCGGGATTCTGGCCGAACCCCATGACCAACTGGACACCGAAGGAGGGAAACAGGTGCGGAAAATAGGTCAGTATCAGAAACAGCGTGAACAAAAGGCCAAGCAGGCCCTGAACGGCAAATATCTGGCAGTGGATCGTCATGGTGGTAACGGCGCCGTAGCCCCGCCGGACATTGGAACCCCTCAGGCCCATGGCGATATATGCGGCTGTCAGTAAATGGTATACATAGTTTCCCAGCGACGCAGGGTCCAATACCTCAAACAGGTGGTGCCCCAAAAAAAGCCCCAATACTCCAGCAATGATATTGCTGGGGATCAGGATCCGCTGGATAAACACGACCCGGCTTCGTATAACCGTGGCAATCAATAGAAACAGGCTCAAATACGCGAAATCGACCAGGCTGTCCCAGGATATTCCTTCCATGGCGTCACCAGGATCCATTTTGATTTTCTGCCATTGACTACGGCCCTGATACCGGAGCACCGCGCCCCGATCCCCACCGTTTTACTACAACAGCGCCGCCGCCTTGAGCATCAGTGTCTCGTTGGTGCCGTCCATGATGGTCAGCAGCGTGGCGTCCCGTGCGTATTTTTCCACGGAGTATTCCTTGGTTATTCCATAAGCACCTAAAATTTCAACCATTTCTTTTGTCCGCAAAACCGCCTGTTCCGTGGCGTAAATTTTTGCCGCAATACTGGTTTTGAGATCGCCGGGAAAATTTTGCGCGCTCAGCCAGCTTCCTTTCCAGAGCAGCGCCCGGGCCGACTCGATGGCCTGAAAGCAGTTAAAGAGCCGCCGCGCAACCAACTGGTGCTCGCGAATCGGCCGCCCTCCCTGCACACGATGTTTGGCATGCCCCATCGCGGATTCGTAAGCGGCACGCATGATGCCCACCGCCACATAACCGACCGCAAGGTTGCCCACGGTCATGATGGCATTGTGGAGCATGGGGTAGTCGTCGCCGCAAGGAAAGATCAGGTAGGCCTCCGGGATTTCGACGTCATCGAAAAACACCGCAGACTGATTGAGGACCCGTAAACCGACCTTGTCCAGGGGCTTTCCCTTTTTAACGCCCCTGGCGTCGGCAGAAACGACAAACGTACCCGACCCCCGGATGCCCAGCTCGGGCTTGATGCAGGCGAATACGATATAGGACCGTGCAATTCCGCCGTTGGACGGAAAATCCGACTTGGCGCCGCTGATCACGTATCGGCCGCCGCTTTGGACCGCACGGGTATGGTGGCGCACTTCGGGGTCGTAATAGTTCTTTCCGTCCGAGCCGATTTCAGGTTCGCTGCTGCACCACGACGAAATATGCCGGCCCGTATTGTCCTCGCAAAAGGGGATCACGAAGTTGTCCACCAGCTCTCGGTTCTCCGGGGCCAGAAAGGCGATCAATTGGGGCACGATGCTGCCTGAAAGCATCGATGCCGCAAACCCCGGGGCCCACCGGGCGATTTCTTCCCATACCATCCCGGTTGTTTGGGGATCGAGCCCCATGCCGCCCAGTGATTCCGGCAGGGCCATTTTCGGGAAGCCGGCTTCAAACGATTTGCCCATGGCGTTCCAGAACAAATCGCTCGCGTGCACTTCTTCCGGATCGGCCATCCGGTCAAGTGCCGTTTCCGCCGGAGACAACACCTCTTTACCGAGTTCGCGCGCAGCCGCGACGATTCGCTTTTGCGTGCCGCTTGGTTCAAAATCGATCATGGAAGCCTCCTGTCAGCCCTGGTAAAAATCCGTCATCTTGAAATAATATGGCAGGTAAGCATCCCCATCGACCTCGGTCAGCACCTTGCCGGGCTGCATGGTATTGTCGCTTACCAGGTAAAACGCCATAATCACCGTGGGATTGTCGAGCTCCGCCCAGGGATCGGCATCCGACCATGTGAGAGCGAGATTCGCGGTGCCGATTTCCAGGTGCTTCATGTCGATATCCGTCTTTTGCCGGCAGAGATGCACAGGCCCGTCAAAGCCGGGTTCAAGATCGATGCGCGGCAATGCCTTGAAAAGAAAATTGGCGCCCA
This sequence comes from Thermodesulfobacteriota bacterium, assembly GCA_051745395.1. GTDB lineage: Bacteria > Desulfobacterota > Desulfobacteria > Desulfobacterales > Desulfosalsimonadaceae > JBNJEA01. Next base: position 3,886 of record JBNJEA010000164.1, read on the forward strand.
GCGCCGGCATTTCCGAAATCGTATCGGTCATCTCGGCGCTGATTTCAAGAAATCGGATTCCGTGGCGTTCAACCCAGCCCCGGGCGGCGCCGTTGTTTTTTTCCAGGTGGATTGCCGCCATTTTCTTCGGGTAGCCGAAAATATCCCGGCCGTTGTACAGGCGAGATTCTTCGCTGGCAATGGGCATGGACAGGCAGTAGCTCCCCTGCTCCCCTTCGTAGGTGCAGTGGATCAGAAGCGCGGCTTCCATGTATCCGGGTCCCAGGCTGGTCACCGGGTATTCCGCGATAAAGATCATGCCGGTGGGCGCCGATGCCGGCAGAAGCGGCGGCGGAAGAAGACGCGTTACAATATCCTGTTTGGTTTCAAACAAGATGCCCAGAATTTTTGCGTCTGTAAATGTTCTCGCCCCGTGGCGATAATACCGGTCGAGTTCCTCGGGTGTTTTTACAAATCCCATCGCGACCTCCCTTCACGCGCATTGCGAATTGTCCGGTGATTTGACCGTTTTATCTAAAAAATTGTTGTATCTGTTTGAAAAATCCCCTAATTGATAATAGGTGAAACAGTCAGGCATTTCATGTCATATTCCGCCAAACGGTTGTCATGCACAAAAAAGAACCCACAACGATCAGCACCTGGACTGCGACCGTGGTGCAAACCGTTAAATCCTACGGATGCGCCTCGGAAAACCTGCTTGCCGAAGCCGGCATCGATGAAAAACTGCTCTCAGACCCTGATGCCCGGGTCCGGATTGAAGACATGTCCCGGCTTTGGAAGCTGGCTGTCGAGCTTACGGGGGATGCCTCTATCGGGCTGAAGGCGGCGTCCCATATCCGGCCAACAACCCTTCATGCCCTGGGGTTCGCCCTGATGGTCAGCAACAGCATGCATGACGCTTTCGACCGCCTTCATCGCTTCTATCGAATTGTCAGTGATGCCATTAACGTATGGTTTGAATACAGTGAAGATGCAATGGCGGTTTGCCTCGATGCATCCGACAACGCAGAAGCGCCCTCGGATGAGGCCATTGACATGATCATGGCCACGGTGGTCTCGTTCGCCAGAACGCTTGCGTCCGATGGCTTCGACCCGCTCCGGGTCGATTTGATGCGGCCAAGCCCTGCTAAACCCGACGCGTTTGAACGCTTTTTTCGCTCGCCGGTCCGGTTTTCAGCGGGCCTCAACCGTATTTTTTTCCCCATAGACGATATGCATGCGCCCCTGCCGACCGCCAATGTCGAAATCGCCCGGGGAAATGATCAAATAGTCATCGATTACCTGGCCCGGTTCGAAAAAAGCCGTATCGCCAACCAGGCCCGGGCCAAACTCATCGAATTGCTGCCTCGGGGCGAGCCCTCCATTGACACCTTGGCCCGGTCCATGGGTATGAGCACGCGAAGCCTTCACCGGCACCTGAGAAGGGAGCAAGCCGCCTACCGGGACATCCTGGACGATATCCGCCGCTATCTGGCTGCCCAGTATTTGCAGCAGCGCCACCTGTCCATTACCGAAGTGGCCTTCCGGCTGGGCTATTCTGACGCGGGAAATTTCACCCGTGCCTTTAAACGGTGGTTCGGAGTTTCGCCGAAGGAATTCAGAAGCTCCGGTTAGCCGGCTGCCGCAGAGTGTAATCATAAGGGTTTCAGCCATTTATGCGCTCATCAGGTTTTCGGTTCCAGAGCCGCCGGTGTAACAGGAAAACAAGGGCGAGAAGAAAAACGCCCAGGAGCACGACACAGGTTTTGCCCAGTCCCCAGTTCCACCTTACGGACGGAAAAAATCATTGGTCACATCGAGCAGGATTTTTTCCCGCCATTCCGGCGGCAGGGCGTCGAGCACTTCGTTGACCGGCGCGATGCGATCGGGGAGCCGGCCCTTTTCCACGCCGGCGAGCTCCAATAGGCTGCCGGCATTCTCCAGGATGCTTTCGCCTTGTTTTTCGATCATCTCATTCACCGCCGCAAGCAGCTGTCCGGAAGGCAGCGCCTTTGCTTTTTCCACACTTTCCTTCAGGTCGGCGATAAAGATATCGGTCTTTCCGACATTCGACAGGTTGATCGACAGGTGAATGTTTGCCGGGACGTTTTCAAAGGAAAAAGACGGCTGGATATACCAGCCTTTCATGTGCATTTCG
>JBNJEA010000165.1:0-6015 GCA_051745395.1 Thermodesulfobacteriota bacterium
GAAAGAATGATCAATTAGACGGACATATAAATCACCGGCTATCCCACCCTGGAAACCGCCCGGGAGGCCATGAACCACGGCGCCCGGGAATACCTGGTCAAGCCCATCGACAAAAACGAGCTTGAGGAAAAAATCCAGGCAATTGTCCAGGAGCGGGGATCAACCTGATGGCAAAAGCGGGCAGGGAATCGGCCGCCGGGCAACTGCCGCTGACCCGGGGGCAAACGATTTTTTCCCGGGTTAGACACGTACTGGAGAACGGGTTTTTCAAGGTTTTTTTGCCCGGGGTGCTGATCCGGAAAAAATATGCCCATTTCCAGCGCCTGCGCCGGGGAGACCGCACGGCCCTGGAGCTGATCGCCCGCCTGGAGGAGATCAGGCAGAAACGGCTGGTCTGCGATCCGGAATACATCCGTTGCCTGTTCCGGGACCTGGACCGGGAGGTGGGGGGCCTGGTTGATGCCATTATCGCCTTTAACCCGGTCAAATACGCCTTATTGCGCAATTATCACCGAAAGTACGCCTTTTATGTGAACCTGGCCGTAATGGCGGACGAACCGGCGGCCGATCCGCCCTATGTGCTGGCCCTGGATTCGGAGTTGTCCGAAGACACAGCCGGCGGCAAGGCGGCCACCCTTTCTTCCCTGATCACGGCACACGGTCTTTCCGTGCCGCCGGGCGTGGTCATTACCACCCGGGCGTTTTATCTGTTTTTGCAATTCAACGGCCTGCCGGAACGGATCCGGTCGGAGCTGGGGCGGTTGGGCCCGGAAGACCACGGGGCGATCCACGAGGTCAGCCGGCGCATCCGGTCTGCCATCCTGGCGGCGGAGATGCCGCCGGCGCTGGAAAAGGCCGTGGCGGGCGCCATGGAAAACACCGAAATCGAAAAGCACGCCCTGGCCCTTCGCAGCAGCGCCGTGGGCGAAGACCTGCAGGCCTCTTTTGCCGGGCAGTTCGAAAGCCGGTTAAACGTGGCCCCGGACCGTTGGTTTGACGCCTACAGGGAAGTGCTGGCCAGCAAATACAGCCCCCATGCCATCTCCTACCGCATGCAGCAGGGATTTTCCGACGACATGTGCCCCATGGCGGTGCTGGTTATGCCCACTATCGCAGCTCAGGTCAGCGGCATTCTTTATACGCGGGAACAAGGGGCGGCGGACCGGGCGGTTACCTACATGGTATCCGGCGGCGGGGAACAATTGGCCGCCGGCGGTGGCTGCGAGGGGCGGGCCGCTTTTGACATGAATTGCCAGCAGCTCTGCGATGTCGCGCCCTTCGATTTGCTGGGCCGGCAAACCCTGACCGACCTGTTTTTGACCGGGCAGAAGCTGGAAGAACTCTTTGGTACACCCCAGGATGTGGAATGGATCGTCGATGAAAATGATGTGATCTATATCGTGCAGTCCCGACCTCTACGGATGTCGGCGGCCGGTTCCGCTCCGGCGCCGGCGGAGGAGGCGGCGGCATACCCGGAAGACGCCGTTTTGACCTGCGGTCAGTGGGTCAGCGCCGGTAAGGCGGCCGGCCGGGTGTATCGGGTAAAAGATTCGCGCTTGCCGGATGAAATCCCGGAGCAGGCCGTGCTGGTCACGGAGGAATTGCCGCCCGAGCTAACCATCGCCCTGGATAAGGTGGCGGCCGTATTGGCGGAAAAAGGCAGCCCGGCCTGCCATTTTGCCTCCGTGGCTCGGGAGGCCGGCATTCCCGTGATTTGCAATGTGGAAGGAACCGATGCGATGGCCGACGGGCAGACGGTCAGTGTCGACGCCGAGCAGGCGGTGGTCCTGGCCGGCCGCCATTTCGAAACGCAGCACCGAAAAGCGGGGGCGGAATTCCCGGACACCCCGGCGCTGAAAATGCTTGCCGACGCGCTGGCCTATATCTCCCCGCTGACCCTGTCGGATCCGGATGCCGAAGATTTTTCGATCCAGTCCTGCCGGAGCCTGCATGATATCGTCCGCTACGTCCATGAAGCCGGCGTGCGGGAAATGTTTTCCCTGGTGGGCCGGCGGGGCATCGACAGCTATGGCGCCAAGCGGCTTTTATCCGGCATCCCGCTGGTCATGCACATTCTGGATGTGGCCCGCGGGGTAACGGCCGGAGGGCGGCGCGGCAAGGAAGTCCGTCTGGAAGACATCCGGAGCCGGCCGATGCAGGACTTGTTTGCCGGGCTTGCCGCGCCGGTAGTCCATTGGGATCCGAGCATCCTGCACTATGACTGGAACGCCTATGCCAAAAGCACGGACGCCTTTGTCAACGTGGAAAAATCCACGCAGTTCAGCAGTTATGCCATCGTGGACAAAGACTATCTGCATGCACTTTTGCGGTTCGGCTACCATTTTGCCGTTTTGGACGCCATTGAAAGCGCCGAGCCGGAGCAGAACTACATCCATTTCAGCTTCAAGGGCGGCGGCGGCATCGACAAGCAGCGCTTTTTGCGGGTGGAGTTGATCCGGATGATCCTGGAACATTTTTCGTTTACCGTGCACACGGCATCCGACATGATAGAAGCCGCTTTTGACCGGCGGTCCTTGGCCGATACGGGCGCCAACCTGCGCCGGCTGGGAGTGGTGCTCGGCAAAACCGTGCTGCTGGACATGCGGTTGAAAAACATGGACGAGGTCCGGGCCCTGGCCGACGATATCATAGGGGAGGTAGATGGTTTTTTCTCTGTTTAAAAAAAGCAATGATCCGGTCTATCCGCTGACCTGGGTGACGCCGCAGCTCGCCGTGGGCCATGCCCCCATGTCCTATGCCGAACTCGACAGCATCAAAAACCAGGGGATTCGCGCGATTATGAACCTGTGCATGGAAATGGAGGCGCTGGTCGAGTTTGAAAGGGAAGAAGGTTTTGAGGTGTATTACCTGCCCATCATGGACGAGGGGCTGCCGGAGCTCGCCGACCTGGAAAAGGCGCTGGACTGGCTCGACGAGTGCATTTACCTGGGTAAAAAGGTCCTGATTCACTGCCGGCACGGCATCGGCCGAACGGGCACGGTGGTTTATTCGTACCTGCTGCGCAAGGGGCTGGACCGGAAAAGCGCCGGCAAGAAGATGCGCGGCCTGCGCGCCCGGCCCACGGAACAGCCCCAGAAACGTTTTTTACATCAGTACGGGAAAAGGGAAACGCCGCTGGCAATTTTCGAGCCGACTTTGATCCCACAGTTTAAAGTGGAACTGAAACCTTTCTTTGATCGGATCGGGAAAATCCTGGAAAAGGCGGAGGCCGATATCAGCGAAAAAACGCCGCGCTGCGGCAAGGACCACAGTCGATGCTGCTATGGGACGGTGCGGGTGACGCTTGCCGAAGCCGTTTACCTGCAGTATGCCGTCAACACGGAGTTGACGCATTCATTGCGCAATGCCTGCATCAACGATGCCCTGCATTCCGGGGCGCCGGAGGGGTGCGGTGTCATCGAAGACGCCGGCGCGGCAGGCGATGCCGCCTGCCCGCTGCTAAAAGACGGGCAGTGTTTGACCTATGATTACCGGCCGGCACCATGCCGGGTGTTTGATCAAAAGCATTCGGAAATTCCGCCGGATTTGGCCGGGGCCCTCCAGGCACTTTCAAAGGAGATCCTGGCGCTTTTCCTCGGCGAAGACGCCGGGATTTCGCCGCCGCAATTTACATTGTGCGACGCGGTTTCCGGGAAGTTCGTGCAGCGGTTTTTTGAACTGATGGCAAAATAAATAATTGGATATCACGCTGGCGGAGATCTCACAAGAAAAGGCGATTCGTCCCGGTAGTCATGCCTGCGGAGGCAGGCATCCAGGATTTTTTGCCGCCTGGAAAACTGGATGCCTGCCTCCGCAGGCATGACAGGCGTATGGAACTGCTTTTTTTGAGGATGCGCATGGCCATCGACAAAGTTGTCAAAAAGATTAATCCGGTTATCGGATTTACTCCAGTAACAGCAAATTTTCGCGCCAAGACGCAAAGACGCAAAGCTTTCAAGCCATTCTTGGCGCTCTTGGCGGCTTTGCGCGAGAATAAAAAAAAGAACTCGACGACTCGTCACTTACTGGAGCGAACCGGATAACCGGAAAGATTACAATTCGTGGAGATATAATGCTGCTGAGCAGAGATTTCAGAGAGTTTATCGAATCGTTAAACGAAAACGGGGGGAAATATTATCGCTTCATCTTCGCCGTTATCTTCCCCAAAAATTCCGGGATCTCCCGGATTCCAAACAAGTAACCCGCGCTGACAAATAAAAGGAAAAACAGCGCTCCGCAGATTATTGCCGAGCCCATGCTGCCCAAAAGACTGCTCGTATCGACGCCTGAAAGCGCCAATCGGCGAAAGGCTTCCAGTACAACGCCGAGGCCGGCGCTCAACAGCGCCATTTTGATGTAAAACCGGTATACGATGCGGCTTTCGCGGTTGGCCGTCCGCCGGTTCCACAGCACATAAAGCAGCAGCACCTGGAAAATCGCGGAGACGGACACGGCCAGGGCCACGCCCTCCGGGCCCATCTGCCGCATGCCGATGTAGTAGACCGGCAGGCTCAGTATCACGGCGATGGTGCCGAATACGGCCGGAAACAACGTGTTGGATACGGCGTAATAGCCGCGCACCACCACGGTCTGCGCGGCAAAGGCGATGGCTCCGACCATGATGAATACCAGCACATCCGATGTCAGGGCCGTATCCGCTGCGCTAAATTGCCCCCGCTGAAACAAAATCCGGACCACCTCGCAGCGCAGCACCATGAACAACACCGAAAAGGGGATGACCAGGCCCAGGTAGCGCAGCGTGGAGTTGAGCAGGCGGTTTAATTCGCCCATTTTGTTTTCCACCGCCATTTTCGCCATGAAGGGATAGGAGGCCACGCCCACGGCCTGGCCGAAGAAGGCCACCAGGATCAGCATCACCCGGAGGCTGTAGTTTAGGGCGGCAATGCTGCCTTCGGGCAGAAAGGAGCCGAAAAACTTCAGGAAAAACTCGGTGGAAAAGGTCATGGTCAGCCCCAGCATCAGGGGCAGGGTCAAAAGGATATAATTTTTCAGCTCCGGGTGGGCGAGGTTTATAACGGCAAAAAAGCGCATGCCCACCCGCCGGGCGCCCCAGAGCTGGAGTACAAAATTGCCGGCGATTGCTCCGGCCAAAACGCCCCACGAAAATCCGGCCATGCCGATACGGCCGCCCAACAAAAGGCCGCCGGCGATAATGCCGAGGTTGTAGATCAGCGGCGCCAGTGCCGGTATGAAAAACCGTTCCTTGGCAAACTGGACGGCGGTGAGCATGCCGCCGGTGAAAAAGAAAAACTGGGCCGGCAGGATGATGCGGGTCATGCGGACGGCCTCGGCCTTGACGGCCGGGTCTTTCAGGCCCGGGGCCACGATGCTGACCAGTTCCGGGGTATAGTATTCGGCAATGGCAATAAGGACCGCCAGGGCGCCGCCGAAGCCGGTGAGAATAACGGAAAACACGCGCCAGCCTTCGGTTTCCCGGTCGGCGGCGAGGTAGCGTGAAAAAATCGGGATAAAGGTGACGGAGAGAAAACCGCTGGCCACGATGTGGTTTAAAATCTCGGGCAGCACAAAGGCCACCTGGTAGGCGTCGACCGCCGCGCTGGCCCCGCCCACGTAGGCGATGACCATCTCGCGCACCAGGCCGACGGCCCGGCTTAAAAACACAGAGGCCATCATGATGATCGAGGCGATGCCGACTTTGCGGTAGACGGACGAGGCAGCGGCGTTCTGGTTCAAGGATATGCCTTTTCGGAGCTTGAGGGTTTCATCCGGTCTCTTTTTCCGTAATGCTGTATCAGGCCGGCCGGCGAACTGCAAGTTTGAAAATGGGAAGATGTTGCTTGAAATGAACAAATAACCGGTTTTCCGGGGAGCCACAATCCGCTGAAATAAAACCGCTTGCAAACTGCCCCGGATTCGGGTATGTTAAAAGTTTACAAAAAAATACATCCGCAATGACAATGGAAAAAAGAAAATCCCGGTTGGTACAATTTACTTCCAGTTGAAATGACGGCATCCCGCCAGTTTTTTCTGTTC
>JBNJEA010000166.1:0-5989 GCA_051745395.1 Thermodesulfobacteriota bacterium
GCCGATCTGCTTCGAACCCATTCCTGCGACCAGTTCCAGGGTTTCTATCCACCTCGTAGGCGGCGGCCAGGCCGAGCTGCAAAGAATCGGTATCCCCGGTTTCGGCCCGCCGGGTTTCGCCCTCGGCAAAGCCTTCGAGTTCGGGAAAAAGGTCCGCCGACTGCCGCTCGGCAATGGCCCGGGCTTCGGAAAGACGCTGCCAGGCGGTTTTTAGATTGAAATTGGCCGCAAGGGCGCGTTCGACCAATCGATTCAGGTCCGGGTCGTCGAAAACCGTCCACCAGCGGTCGGGCAGCTTTTCTGTGCCGGCATCGGAAAATGCCTTCGGGCTGGGTATCGGCGGGGGCGGCGCCGGTGATTTTGAAGCACAGCCGGCAAGTATGGCGTGCGTCATTAACAGGACGATGGCCGCGGCCTTCAAGCATCGGCGGCGCAATGGATTCGGGGCCGTTTTATAGATTTTTTTCATTTAAAGTTCGGATAAAACGCTTATGGGCAATCTGAACGTATGACAACCGGAAATTGCAATTAAAACATCAATATAGGCATGGCCGCAAATCCTTGTCAACTTGCAACTTTACCGGATCCAATCGACTCGATCGGCAAAAACCGCATGCTCGATCAAAGCCGCCTTGTTTAATGGGATTTGCTTTTGATTTGCGCGCTTTTCAAAGGCCGATTAATTTCTTATCAGTATGATCTGAATTCGAATTGCTTTTTCCAACAGCCGCCGAGACTTCCCCCTGTTCCCTTTCCCTTTCGGCCGGTCGGAGATCAACTGCGTAAGGGTCGATCGCAGCAGGCAGGCGCGATTGATTCAATATATCGTGATTCAATCAACAGGTCGCAAGACCGGGAGGTGAGGGTATGAAAAAAATTTTTTTGCCGGTGGACCATTCGATTCATTCCACCCAGGCCATAGAATACGTGGGCATGATGGCGCCGCTGCTGGCAGAGCCGGGCTTTTCCCTCTTTCATGTGCAGCCCTTGATATCGGATTTTATAATGGAGGAAGCCGGCAAAGACGCGACGGCAATGGCAAAGCTCAAGCAGTTGAACCAGAAAAATGAAACCGAGGCCTATGCCATTTTGAATCGTCACAAGGAGCGGCTCGTGCAATTGGGCGTGCCGGCCGAAACCATCAGCGTATCCACCCAGCGGCGCAAGGAAGGCGTTGCCCGGGATATTATCGAAAAGGCCCGGCAAGAAGCGGCGGATGTGATTGCCATGGGACGCCGGGGGTTTTCGAAGTTTCAGGACATTTTTATCGGCAGCGCTACCAAGAACGTTGTCGATCACACCGTGGATACCCCGGTATGGGTGATTGACGGCGAGTTTGCCTCGAAAAACCTGCTGCTGGCCGTCGACGGATCGACCGATTCGGTCAAGGCACTGGGGCATGTGCTCGATGTGCTGCGAAATAATCCGGATGTCGCCATGACGCTTTTCCACGTTCAGCCGTCGTTGACCGATTCCTGCGCAATCGATTTTACGTCGGAAATTGAACCGGAAGACGAAGAAGCAGTCATTCATATCATCGAAAAAGCAAACCGAATGTGCATCGACAATTTCACGGTCCATGTCCGGCGCAAGTTGGAAGAAAAAGCCATACCGGAAGACCGGCTGGAATTGAAAACCCGCCCGGCAAGGAGAAATGTCGGTGCCGCCATCGTGGAGGAATTCAAAAGCGGCGATTACGGCACGGTCATCGTGGGCAAACGGGGCATCGGCAAGCGGTTTTTCATGGGCAGCGTTTCCAGTTACCTGGTCACGCACCTGACCAACGGCGCGTTGTGGATCGTGCCGTAACAACGGTCAAACCAAAACGGCAATCAAACAGGAGGGCGTATCCATGGCGTTGAAGCAAAGTGTCCGGGATATCATGATCCCCATTGACAATTATGCCGTGATCGGCCCGGAGGCCACGCTGCAGGAGGCGGTTATGGCCCTGCGGGGCTCCTACTGCACGGTGGTGGAAAGGGGATTTTGCGACGAAACGGGGCCGCAGACCGTACTGGTCGTCGATACATCGAATGAATTGCTCGGCGTGCTGGATTTTTCGAGCCTGCTCAAGGTCCTGGTGCCGGAAATCGTCGGCACGCTCACGGACCGGCTGGCGGCCCTGGGTGTTTCCGTGGCCTTCGCTGAAGCCGGGGTCGGTGAAATGGACGAAAGCCATGAAGGCGTGGCCGGCCGCGTGGTGCGAAACGCCCAGGTCAGGGTCAGGGAGGTCATGCGCAAGAACCTGGGCCACATCCAGGCCGATGACCGCGTGATCGAGGCGCTGCAGCTGATGTTTCGCAAGCGCCTGATCATGCTGCCGGTCTATGACGGCGACAAACTCGTCGGCGTCGTCCGGGATGCCGATCTGTTTTTAACCGTGTCCGACATGGTGATGAAGTCGGCCTGACCGGAGGCGCCGCAGAAGATGAGCCAGTATCATCTCGAAAAATGTTTTTGCCCGGAAGCCGTCGCCGTGGTGGGGGCCAGCGAGCGCCGGGGCAGCGTCGGGCGGGCGGTCATCGAAACCGGCGAAGCGATCTTTGTCCGCCCCATTCAGCCCGAGGACGCCCCCATGTTTGAGGCCCTGTTTGACGCCATGTCCACTGAAAGTATCCACTACCGGTTTTTCAGCACCATGCGGCATCTGCCCAAGCCCATGCTTGCACGGTTTACCCAGATCGACTATGACCGCCAGATCGCCCTGGTGGCCCTCGGCACCGAAGAGGGCCGGGAGCGGATGCTCGGGTGCTGCCGGATCATTGCCGACCCCGACGGCCGGGAAGGCGAATTTGCCATCATGGTCGCCGACCGTTGGCAGGGGTGCGGTGTGGGGGCCACTTTGCTGAAAAAATGCCTGGCAATCGCAAAATCGCGCGGCATGCAGGACGTCAAGGGCGTCGTGCTGCCGGGAAACCGCCAGATGCTGCGGCTGGGCCGCGGGCTCGGCTTTGAAATCGCAAACATCGCCGGCGCTTCCGAAAAGGAACTGCACATCGATTTAAGCACCTATCAACCCTGCTAGCCCTATCCGGTCGAAGCCGCATCATGGGAATTCGTCCCACCGGCTTGTATGAGCGTTCAATGCCCCGGGCAGGTATCGATGTGAAATTCCGCCCCGAAAAGGTCAGCCCGCTTCTGGGTGCCGGCCAGGCCGAACCCGGTTTTTTCCCCTTCATAAATTGCTATCGCTTCTTGCGCTCCATTGGAAAATGTTTTTGAGCGCTTCAAAAACCGCCACCCGATCATGGTTTCTTTTCTGTCACGGTTATGTTAGCGTATAATCGGTATTAATAATACCGATTATATTGTTTTGTTGAGAAAACAGGTAAAGCCATGTCAGGAAAGCCAACCGGCGACGGGCTGGCAGAGCGCGTAAAATACCTGGAACGGTGTAAATCCGAACTGGAAGCCACCTGCCGGGACCAGCAGGCATCGGCCGATCTGCTCAATGCCATCCGGAAAGCCCAGTCCCTCTACATCTCCGATGCCGACCCGGACGAGATATACAAGCTGCTGTTGCAGTCGCTCGTGGACATCACGGAAAGCCAATACGGGTTTCTCGATGAGGTCTTTTATGATGACGCGGGCAAGGCCTTCAAAAAGAACCTGGCCATCTCCAACATCGCCTGGGATGAAAAATCAAAAGTCCTTTACCGGCAGTTGCAGGACCGGGGTTTGACGTTTGCCTATCTCGACAACCTGTCCGGCTATCCCGCCCGCACCGGCAAAACGATTATTGCCAATGATCCGGCCGCCGACAGCCGGGCGGGGGGCCTGCCGGAAGGCCACCCGGCCATCCACAGTTTTTTGGGGATGCCGATGTTTTTCGGCGGCAAACTGATTTGCGTTGCCGGTGTGGCCAACCGGGCGGGCGGCTACTGTCAGGCCATTGCCGATTTTCTGGAACCGCTGCTGTCCACGTGCGCCAGCATCACCTATGCGCTTCGCAAAGAAGCCGATGAAAAAGAAACCGCGCGAAAGCTGGCAGAAAGCGAGGCGCGGTATCGCAGCATTTTCTACAATTCCCCCCTGGGCATTTTCCGGTCGACATTCGATGGCCGTTTCCTTGAAGTCAACCCGGCCCTGGCCGAAATGCTGGGATACGATTCGCCCGAAGCAGTCATGGAAAACATCCACAGCATCGGCGAGCAGATATATATACGGCCTGCGGACCGCGATGCGGTGCTTTGCGAGCAGCGACGTTCCGAAAAGATGGGGCGTTATGTCAACCATTACCGGCGCCGGGACGGCAGTTCGTTTATTGCCAACCTTTACTTGAAAACGATTTGCGATGCGGAAAACCGGCCGCTGTTTTTTGAAGGCATCATAGAAGACATCACCGCGCAGAAGCAGATGGAAAACCAGCTTCGTCAGCTTCAAAAATCCGAGAGCCTGGGCCGCATGGCCGGCGCCATTGCCCACCACTACAACAATCTGCTTTCCGTGGTCATGGGAAACCTGGAGCTGGCCATGAAAGATTTGTCCGCGCCCGCAGGCGCCGCCGATTGTCTGAAAGAAGCCAGCAACGCCGCCGCCAGGGCATCGCAGTTGAGCGGCCAGATGCTGGCCTATATGGGACAGGCCGGCGGCGAGCGTAAAACCCTGGATTTGTGCGAAACCTGCCGGCTTTATCTGCTCCTGTTGCGGCAGGATCTGCCGGAGGGCATCACCCTGGATGCCGATTTGTCTGCCACGGCAATTATGGTCAAGGCGAATCCGAAACAGGTCCAGCACATGATCGAGGCCTTAGTCGCCAATGCCCGGGAAGCCATCGGGGAGCAGCGCGGCGAAATTGTCATTCAGGTCAAAACGGTGTATCCGGAAGAGATCCCCGAGGGTCTGCGGTTTCCGGTCGGCTGGCAGGTCGATGAAAGCCCCTATGCCTGCCTGATGGTTGCCGATACCGGAGCCGGCATCGCGGAGCCGCATCTTGAAAAAATTTTCGATCCCTTCTTTTCCACCAAGTTCACCGGCCGCGGGCTGGGGCTGCCGGTTGTGCTGGGCAATGTCAAAACCCATGGCGGCTGTATCACGATGGAGAGCCGGCCCGGTCACGGCAGCACGTGCCGGATATTTCTGCCGTTGACCGCGGCGGCCGTTGAGCGTTTTGAAGACCCCAAAAACCCGGCAATCAATGCAAATGCCCGAAACGATGTCGTGCTGCTCGTCGAAGATCACGATATGGTCCGCCGGATGGCCACCGCCATGCTCGGGCAGCTCGGCTTCGAAGTCGTTGCCGCAGAAAACGGCGCAGAAGCCGTGCGGATTTTCCGGGAAGACCCCCGGGCCATCGACCTGGTGATATCGGATTTGACCATGCCGGATATGGACGGCTGGCAAACGCTTTGCGCCCTCCGCTCCATCCGGCCGGAAATCCCCTTTGTCCTGGCCAGCGGCTACGATGAACCCCGGGTCATGACCGGCGCCGGCGCCGAACAACCGCAAGCCTTTCTGCACAAGCCCTTTGACAAGAAAACTTTGAAAGAAACCGTTGAACGGGCGCTTTATGCCGGAAAAGCATAAGGGTCTTCATTGACCGCAATTACTTCCGAAACCGCCGCTAAGCCGACTTTGCCCAAGACGGTGTGAAAAGGGCTCGATGGTGGCTGAAGAAGTCCACTAACAGGGAATTTGCTTTTGGTCATACCTACCGGTCGAGCGCCTGGCGGACTTTTTCGGTCAGCGATTTCAGGTTAAAGGGTTTTTGCAGAAAAGCAGCGTCGGTTTCCTCTTCGATCCGCTGGTTTTCGGGGTAGCCCGAGATAAAAAGCGTCCGGATGTCCGGGCAAACGGCCTCGATTTTTTCCTTCAACTGGCGCCCGCCCATTTCGGGCATCACCATGTCGGAGATCAGCAGCCGGATCCGGTCTCGTTTCTTGCGGGCCAGTTCGATGGCCGCCGCCGGGGTCGAGGCGCTTAAAACCGGATAGCCGGCGGTTGTTAAAATCCGTTCGGCCAGGTCGAGCACCTGTTTTTCATCTTCGAC